>JBJTIJ010000280.1:0-21127 GCA_046094945.1 Planctomycetia bacterium
GGCGAGCAAGGGCAGCACGCCTGCGAGCAGCAGGCGCGCCAGGGCGCGGGAACAGTGCATGCAGGCTCCATCCGGCACCATGCGCGAACATGGGGGGACGGCGCTTGCCGGCAGCCCGAGGCTGCAGGCAGCGCCGCCCAAGCCGGGGCGGACGACGGCCAGCGCCGCCGGCACACTGCGCGCCGGCGGCAGCCCACGGGCCTGTCTTCTGGCTCCCGGATCGTCCTCGGCCGCGCGCCTTCCCAGCGGCTCCTCGTGGAGCCCCCAGTGGCGGCCTGCCTTGCGGCAGGTCCTGGCGCGGCGTCGTCCCCGGTCACAGCGGCGGTCCCGCGGGGGAGTTGCACCCCCTTCCGGCCCCCAGGCACCACGGCCTGGCGGCTGGCCACGCGCCCGGGAGCGCCTGCCTGCACCGGTTCCCGGAGGTTCCTGTGCGCGGCGAGGCGTCCACGGCTGCGGGCCGGACCCATGGGCAGATCACGTGCGAAAGAGCAGGCGCGCGAGGCTAGCGGTGGGGGGGCCCTGCGCCAAGGGATCCGTGGCGCATTGGGGCAAGGTTGACCTTGGGTCGCCGCGGGGCACAATGCTCCCTTCGCATCGACTGGGGCTGTAGCTCAGTTGGTAGAGCGCATGAATGGCATTCATGAGGTCAGGGGTGCGACTCCCCTCCGCTCCACCAGTTTCGATGCGGGGAGGGGGCCGGAAGCGGCCCCGGCGGCCCCGGCGGCGCCGGCAGCAGGGGCGCCGGCCTTGGCAACGGGTGCAGCCTCACGCACGTGCCGGCCGCGCCGCATGGGCCTGCGCAGGCACCTCCCCTAGGGCAGTCCCGGCGCGGTCCTAGGGCAGGCCACCCTCGCGCGTGCCCACGCAGGTGGCGCCGGCGGCCAGCCCGGACAGCGGCAGCACCTGGGAGCCCGGCTGCAGCGGGTCGAGGTCGTCCTGCACCAGCACGGTGCCGTCCCACGAGACGAAGGCGACGCAGCTGGCATCGAGCAGCACGTAGAGGCGCCGCTGCCCGGGCACTTGCGCGAGGGCCAGCACCTCGGTGGCGCCCTGGTCCACGCCGCCCACGTCGTCGGCGAGGTCCACGGGGCTGAAGACGGTGAGGTCGGCCAGCGTGCGCGTGGCCAGCAGCTCGGTGGCGGGCCCGGCGGCCAGTCCCTCGACCACGAGGGCCTGGTCGTAGGTGACGCGCAGGCCGCGCGGCGCGCCGGGCTGCAGCACCGGGAAGCTCTCCAGCGTGCCGTCGTCGAGCTGGAAGCTCTCCAGGCCGGCCGTGGTGGCAGAGGGCGGCGCGACGAGCAGGCGCGAGCCGCCCAGCGCGGCCGAGCCCGCCTCCAGCCCCAGCGCCCGGGCCTGCGTGCCGGCCACGGCGGTGTCGGCGTCCAGCTCGGCGAAGGCTGCGGCGTCCACCGTGCACAGCCAGCCGGCGCCGCCCGAGCGCGCCACCACCAGCAGCGTGTCAGGCTCGCCCGCGCGCCACAGCAGCGCCGTGGGCGCGCAGTCCGGCGCAGGGGGCGCCGCCAGCAGCAGCGAGCCGGTCTCGACCCCGTCGCTGGTGCGCACGCGCGCGAGCCGCACGCAGCCGGCGCTGGCGTCACGGAACACGGCGTAGGCCTGCGCCCCCTCGGGCTCCAGCAGCAGGCCCCGCGCGCTGGCCAGCAGGTCGCCGCCCGAGGTCGTGAGCAGCACCTCGGCCATGGACGTGTCGCCCACCACGTAGTGCGCCAGCGAGCGGCCCGTGCCGGCGCCGGTGGCCAGCTGCACGAACACGCGCGTGGCGCTGCCCTGCTGCTCGGCCACGAGGGCCACGGGCGCGCGGCCGCCGGGCGTGGGGGTGGCGCTGGTGGCCGTGCGGGTGGCGTCGTCGTAGGCCACCACGTGCCCGGTGAGCGGCGAGCCCACGAACCACGCGGGTGCCCCGCCCACGTCGAAGGTGAACGACTGGGGCTCGAGGGCGTAGTGATCGTCGCCGTTCACCACCAGGCCCTCGAGCACGCGCACCTCGTAGGCGCCCGGGCTGAAGGCCTCGGGCGCCAGCAGGCGCACGCGCACGCTCGTGGGCTCGTCGTCGCGCTGGAAGGCCACGCTGGGCAGCAGCACGCCTTCGCGCAGCACCTGCGCCTGGTAGTCCAGCAGCAGGCGCACCGGCTCGTCGAAGTCCAGTCGCACCGAGCCCAGCCCCGAGGCCACGGCGCTGCCCGCGGCGGGGGCCGACCCCGAGAGCACGGGCCGGCGCGGGCCGCCCGAGCCGCAGCCCGGGGCGAGCACGCCCAGCAGGACGGTGGCCAGCAGCAGGGACACGGCACGCAGGGGGCGGCGCATGGGGGAGACGATACCCTCCCGGGGGGCGTGACCGCAGGCGCGAGTGCGCCGGCTGGCAGCCTGCCGGAGGCAGCATGCACGAGCTGGCCGAGCGGGTGCAGCGCATGGGCACCGAGGCCGCCTTCCGCGTCTTCGCGCGCGCGCGGGCGCTGGAGGCGCAGGGCCACGACGTGGTGCACCTTGAGATGGGCGAGCCCGACGCCCGCACGCCTGCCCGCATCGTGCAGGCCGCGGAGCGCGCGCTGGAGGCCGGCCACACCGGCTACGCCCCCGCGGCGGGCCTGCCCGAGCTGCGCGCAGCCATCGCCCGGCACGCGGGCAGCCTGCGCGGCGTGGCCTGGGACCCCGAGCAGGTGGTGGTGACGCCCGGCGGCAAGGCCGTGATCTTCTTCACCTACATGGCGCTGGTGGAGCCGGGCAGCGAGGTGGCCTACCCCGACCCGGGCTTCCCCATCTTCGAGTCGCTGGTGCACGCACTGGGCGCCATCCCGCGTCCCTACCACCCCGGCAGCGGCTCGGCGCAGCGTCCCGACCTGGCCCGGCTGGAGGACGTGGTGGGCCCGCGCACTCGCCTGCTGGTGCTCAACAGCCCCAGCAACCCCACGGGTGTCGTGCACCGGCCCGACGAGCTCGAGCGCATCGCGCGCCTCGTGCAGCGCACCGACGCCTGGGTGCTCAGCGACGAGATCTACAGCCGCATCCTCTACGGCGTGCCGCACGTGAGCATCGCCAGCCTGCCGGGCATGGCCGAGCGCACCGTGGTGCTCGACGGCTTCTCGAAGACCTGGGCCATGACCGGCTGGCGCCTGGGCTGGGCCTGCGCGCCGCGCCCCGTGGCCGCGGCCTTCGAGCGGCTGATGACCAACACGGCCTCGTGCGTGAGCAACTTCGGCCAGCGCGGAGCGCTGGCCGCCTTCGAGGGCGGCCAGGAGGAGCTGGCCGCCATGGTGGCCTCGCTGCGCGAGCGGCGGGACGTGCTGGTGGAGGGCCTCAACCGCCTGCCCGGCGTGCGCTGCGACCTGCCGGAGGGCTCCTTCTTCGCCTTCGCCGACATCCGCGGCACGGGCCGCGCAGCCCGGGCGCTGGCCGACGAGCTGCTCGAGCAGGCGCACGTGGCCTGCGTGGAGGGCCCGGCCTTCGGCGCCGCCGGCGAGGGCTGCCTGCGCTTCTCCTACGCCTCGCCGCTGCCCCGCCTGCGCGAGGGCCTCGAGCGCATGCGGCGCCACCTGGCGCGCTAGCGCGTGCGGTAGTCCGGGATCGTGAGCAGCTGCGTGCGGCGGTCGGGGCCGATGCCCTTGCCCGCGAGCCAGCGGCGCTCGAAGGCCTCGCGGTAGCGCTGGTAGAAGTGGTCCTCGCGCGCGTGCAGGTAGAGCATCACGTAGGCCGACTTGCCCTCGTCGCCGATCTCGTAGTCGAGCATCCAGCCCAGCGACACCGTGCCGAAGGGGTGCACGTACACCAGCCACTCCGCCAGCACGGGGTCGGCCAGCAGTGCCGCCTTCTGCGCCTTGGCCTCGGGCGCGCGGCTGCGGATGAGCGCATGCAGCTGCTTGCCGGCCTCCGAGACCCACGGCAGCCCGCCGCGCTCGCGCAGCAGGGCGCAGGCGCGGGGCGTCATGCTCACGTGCGTGAGGTTCTGGTTGCAGTCGTTGCCCTTGTCGTGGGCGCGCACGATGCCGGTGATGCCCGCGAAGGCCTTGGGCCCCAGGCGCGCCAGGAACAGGCCGGCGTCGGTGGCCAGGTCGGCAGGCCGCAGGAACAGCGCGCGGTAGGGGTAGGTGCGGTCCGAGAGCATCAGCTGGCCCAGCGCGGTGGGCTTGAGGTCCTCGGGCTTGCCCACCACCATGTCGGTGCCGGGCAGCACCTCGTCGAAGGCCTCGCGCCCGAACAGCTCGTACTGCAGGGCATAGGAGGCGATCCACTGCGCCGTGTAGCACTCGGCCAGGCCGCCGCGCAGGTAGATCGACTCGATGGCCTGCGAGGCGCTGCCGCTGGCGTGGTAGACGCCCTTCTCGACGGCCCAGGCCTCCGGCGGC
The DNA here is from genome assembly GCA_046094945.1 of Planctomycetia bacterium. Taxonomy (GTDB): domain Bacteria; phylum Planctomycetota; class PLA2; order PLA2; family JAEUHO01; genus CAXQZU01. The sequence continues at coordinate 4,359 of JBJTIJ010000280.1, forward strand.
GGGTGGAACTGGAAGAACGGCGTGTTCCAGAACAGGAAGGGCGGGAACTTCCAGCGCTTGGCCTTGGTGAGGGCCGTGAGCTTGTCGGTGGCGACCTTGCCGGCCTCCTCGACGCGGTGCTGCCAGGCCAGGCGCGTGGCGCTGCCGTCGGTGAAGAGCGGCAGCATCGAGCGCAGCTCGGCGGCGCCGGCGGGCGTGGGCGGCACGCGGGCCAGCAGGTCGCCCTGCGCCTGCGCCTCGGCGATGGAGGCACGCTCGCCCACGCGTCCGGGGAACACGGCCACCTTGGGCAGCGAAGGGTCGGCCACGAAGCGCCAGCCCAGGTGCTCGAGCCAGGCCAGCGTGGCGCGCTCGGTGGGCGTGGCGTCGGCCGGCAGCAGCGCCGCGCCTTGCGGCGCCGGCCGGGCAGGGGACGGCTCGCCGGCGCCTGCAGTGCGGGCCGCCGCGCCCGCGGGCAGCAGCACGAGCAGGGCTGCCAGCACGCCGGCCGCGCGGCGCCTGGGGCAGGGGATGTGGCCGGCGGCGCGAGGCAGGCTGCGATGCATGGGCCGGAATGTACCGGTGGCCCTGCCCGGGGCGAGTGCGGCGCCCGGGGGCTGGCATGATGGCCAGCCTGCCCCCCGGAGATGCCATGCGCCGCCCCGCCCTCGTGCTGCTGCCCTTGCTGCTGTCCCTGGCCTGCCTGCTGCCCTGCGGCTACGCCGAGCCGCGCGGCGGCTGGGACCTGGCCTCGCGCGTGCCCTCCGGCACGCTCGTGTTCGTGGGGGCCGAGGGCCTCGACGAGCTGCAGGCACGCTGGGACCGCACCTCGCTGGGGCGCATGATGGCCGACCCCGCCATGCAGGAGTTCAGCGCGCCGCTGCGCAAGATGTGGGAGCAGGCCACGGGGCCCGAGACCCTGCCGCCGCTGCTGCGTGACCTCGGCGGGCACCTCAAGCACCTGCAGGGGCAGGCCGGCGTGGCCTGGGTGGGCATGGACGCCGAGCGCGGCGAGCCGCGCGTGGTGGCCAGCCTGGACTTCGGCAGCCACGTGCAGGCCTTCGCCGACTTCCTCGAGCGCCTGGCTGCCGAGGCCGGTGCCGAGAGCGTGGTGCTGGAGAAGTCCCAGCGCGAGGGCCGGCCGTGGTGGAAGGCCAGCCTGCAGTCGGGCCCCACGCTGTGGGCCACGCTGGCCGACACCGTGCTCGTGGCCAGCACCGACGAGGCGCTGCTTACGGCGGCCGTGGGCGCGCCGGCGGGCGAGAGCCTGGCCTCGGGTGCCGACTACGCCGCCGTGCAGCGGCGCTACGGCCCCGGCCTCACCATGCACGCCTACGCCAACGTGCCCGCGCTGGCAGGCGCCTTCTCCGAGGGCGAGATGGCTGCGCCGCTGCGCGCCATGGGCCTGGACACGGTGCGCGCCGTGGGCTACGGCATGTCGATGGTGGGCGATGGGTTCCGCGACACGCTGGTGGTGCACACGCCCGGCGCGGACCACGGCCTGATGACGGCCTTCGAGGCGCGGCCGCTGCAGGCCTCGCGCCTGCTGGACCTCGTGCCCGGCCACGCCTTCTTCGCCACGGAGTCGCGCATCGACCTCTCGGGCTACCTCGACGGCCTGCGGCGCATGTTCGCCAGCGTGGATGCCGGTGCCGTGGCCGAGATGGACGAGGACCTGCGCGAGGCCAGCCGCGAGCTGGGCATGGACATCGAGAAGGAGCTCGTGGCGGGGCTGGGCGACACGCTGGGCATGTACGCGGGCATGTCCAGCGGCGGCGGCCTGTTCCCCGAGGTGGCATTCGTGGTGACGGTGAAGGACCCGGCTGCCTGGCAGGAGCGGCTGCCGCAGCTGGCGGCGCGCCTGGCCGGCATGCTGGGCGAGCGCGGCAGCGTGGTGGCCCGCCACCGCGCCATCCCCTACGAGGGGCAGGTGCTGCAGGTGCTCGAGCTGCAGGGCGCTGAGGCAGGAGAGATGGTGCCCTTCACGCCCTCGGCGGCGCTGCTGGGCGACCGGCTGGTGGTGACGCTCGTGCCCTACACGCTCAAGGACATCATCTACCGCCAGCGCCACCCCGAGCAGGCCGGCCCGGGCCTGGCCGACCAGGAAGACTTCGCTGCGCTGTGGCGCGACCGGCCTCCGCAGGCCTGCTCGCTGGGCTACATCGACCTGCAGTCGGTGCTGGCCCTGCTCTACGACACCGCGGTGCCCACGCTGCAGGCCGCCGCCAAGCCCAACGTGCTGGGCGAGATGGCCGCGGCGCTGCCGCTGGACTGGACGGCGCTGCCTCCCGTGCGCCACGTGCGCTCCTACTTCCGCAGCGTGGGCATCTACCAGTCGCTCAGCCGCGACGGCCTCGATCTGCAGGTCTCGGCCCCGCTGCCCCTGTTCCCGGTCTTCGGGCTGGCGGGCGCCGGCGCGGCCATGTTCGCCATGCGGCGCGCTGCCATGCCGGGCGCCGGGGTGGACGCCGTGGACCCCGATGCCCCGATGCTGGAGTCGCCCGTCGAGGTGGCGCAGCGCGAGGTCGATGACCTGGCGCGCTACGTGATGCTGTTCGTGATGGAGCGCGACCAGCTGCCCGCCTCGCTGGAGGCGCTCGTCGCGGCCGGCTTCGTGGAGGAGCTGCCGCTGGACCCGTGGGGCCACCGCTACAGCCTCACGGTGGTGGATGCTGCCCGGCGCGAGGTGACCGTGGCCTCCACGGGCCCCGATGGCGTGCTGGGCACGGACGACGACATCGCCCTGACGCGCTCGCCCGACGGCGAGCGGCCGCGCTAGGCAACGCACGTGCAGCCGAGCGTCGACCTGCGCAGCGACACGGTGACGCGGCCCACGGCCGCGCTGCGCCGGGCCATGGCCGAGGCCGAGGTGGGTGACGACGTCTACGGCGAGGACCCCACCGTGCGGCGGCTCGAGGCCGAGACGGCGCGCCTGCTGGGCAAGGAAGATGCGCTCTTCATGCCCACGGGCTGCATGGGCAACCAGGTGGCCGTGCGCCTGTGGACGCACCCGGGCGAGGAGGTGGCGCTGGGCCACCAGGCGCACTCCTACGACTGGGAGCTGGCGGGGCTGGCAGCGCTGGGCGGCGTGCAGGCCCGTCCGCTCCCCACCGAGCGCGGCGTGTTCCAGCTGGAGGACGTGCGCACGGCACTGCGGCCCGCGGGCGGCTTCCGGCCTGCCTGCCGGCTGCTGATGGTGGAGAACACGCACAACTTCCAGGGCGGGGCCGTGGTGCCGCTCGAGCACCTCGAGGCCCTGCGGCAGGTGGCGCTCGAGCGCGGCGCGCGCGTGCACCTGGACGGCGCGCGGCTGTGGAACGCGTGCGCGGCCTCGGGCGTGGAGCCGGCGGCCTACGCGTCCACGGCCGACTCGGTGATGGTGTGCTACTCCAAGGGACTGGGCGCGCCTTCGGGCAGCGCACTGGTTGGCGAGCGCGGCTTCATCGCCCGGGCCCGCGAGGTGCGCAAGCTGCTCGGGGGCGGCATGCGGCAGGTGGGCGTGCTGGCGGCCCCGGCCCTGCTGGCGCTGCAGTCGCACCGCGCCCGGCTCGTGGAGGACCACGCCCGGGCCCGGCGGCTGGCCGAGGCCCTGGCCGGCCTGCCTGGCGTCGTGCTGCTGCACGCGCCGGTGGAGACCAACATCGTGTTCGTGCGACTGCCCGGCCGTGACGCGCTGGCCCTCAAGGCGGAACTGGCCGCGCAGGGCGTGCTGGTGGGGGCCACGGGCCCCGACACGCTGCGCATGCTGACGCACCTGGACGTGGATGACGCGGGCCTCGAGCGGGCGCTGGGCGCGTTGCGGCGCGTGCTGGCGGCCTAGGCCCGCGCGGGCGCCCATGCCCACCGTGCTGCGCATCGTCACGCGCCTGAACCGGGGCGGGCCCCTGCGCCAGCTGGCCGGCCTGCTGCCCGCACTGGCGGCGCTGGGCTGGTCCGGCCCGCTGGCCTTCGGCAGCGTGGGGGAGGGCGAGAGCGACGGGCGCGAGGCGCTGGCGGGTGCCGACTTGCGCCCGCTGCCCGCGCTGCAGCGCGGCCTCTCGGCGTGGCGCGATGCGCGCGCGCTGGCCGCCATCCGCGCCCTGGCCGACGACGTGCAGCCCGACGTGGTGCACACGCACATGGGCAAGGCGGGCGTGCTTGGGCGCTGGGCCGCGCGCCGCCTGGGATTGCCCTGCGTGCACACGCTGCATGGCCACCACCTCGATGCGCCCGGCTGGCGTGGCGCGCTGGCCGTGCGGGCCGAGCGCGCGCTGGCGCCGCTGTGCCAGCGGCTGGTGGTGCTCAGCGAGCGGCAGCGGCGCGACGTGGTGGAGGTACACCGCGTGGCCGAGGCCGGGCGCGTGGCCGTGGTGGGCCCGGCGCTGGACGTGGCGCACGTGCGGGCCGCGGGCAGCGGCCCGCCGCAGGCGCCGGGCGCCGAGGCGGCGCGCGCGGCCGGCTGGCTGGGCGGCGAGCTGCCCACCTACGCGTGGTGCGGCCGGCTGGTGGACGTGAAGCAGCCTTGGCTGGCGCTGGAGGCGGCCGCCGCGGCGCGCGTGCCGTGGCGCCTGGTGCTGGTGGGGCAGGGCCCGTGGGCGCAGCGCCTGCACGCCCTGCGCGACCGCCTCGGCTTGCGCGAGCGCGTGGCGCTGGTGGGCGAGGCGGCGGAGGCTGCGCCATGGATCGCGCGCGCGCATGCGCTGCTGCTCAGCAGCCGCAGCGAGGGCACGCCCATGGTGATGCTGGAGGCCTTCGCGCTGGGCTGCCCGGTGGTGGCGCCCACCGTGGGTGGCATCCCCGACCTGCTGGGCCATGGCGAGGAGGGCCTGTGGGTGCCGCCGGGCGATGCGCAGGCACTGGCCGCTGCGCTGGACCGGCTGGCCGCCGAGCCCGGGCTGCGCCAGCGGCTGGCCGCGGGGGCGGCCCGCGCCGGCCCGCGGCACGACAGCGCGCGCCAGGCAGAGGAGCTGGCCGCGCTCTATGCGCAGCTCATCCCCGGGGCACGCGCTGGACGCGGCGCACGTGCCGCCCCGGGCGAGACGGGCGCCACGGGCACCACGGGCCGCGCTGCGCCTGCCCCGGTAGCATCCGCGCCATGAGCGCCCCCGAGGCCCATCCCCTGCACGACCCCAGCCTCAAGCCGCTGGGCGCACCCCGCGAGCGCCTGGCGCCGTGGCTGCGCAAGACGCTGCCGCCGCCCGGGGCGGTGGAGCAGGTGCGTGGCCTGATGCAGGACCTGCAGCTCAACACCGTGTGCCAGAGCGCGCGCTGCCCCAACCTCAACGAGTGCTGGTCGCGCAAGGCGGCCACCTTCATGATCATGGGCGACCTGTGCACGCGCACGTGCCGCTTCTGCACGGTGCCCAAGGGCAAGCCGCTGGCGCTGGACGCGGGCGAGCCCGAGCACGTTGCCGAGGCCGCGGCGCGGCTGGGCCTGCAGCATGTGGTGGTCACCAGCGTGGACCGCGACGACCTCGACGACCAGGGCGCGGCACACTTCGCCGCCACCATCACGGCCATCAAGCGGCGCCTGCCCAGCGCCGTGGTCGAGGTGCTCACGCCGGACTTCCGCGGCGTGATGGAGCTGGTGGACGTGGTGAGCGATGCCGGGCCGGCCATCTACAACCACAACCTCGAGACCGTGCCGCGGCTCTACCGGCGCGTGCGCCCGGGGGCTGGCTACCGGCGCAGCCTGGACCTGCTGGCGCGCGTCAAGCAGCGCCACCCACGGCAGTTCACCAAGTCGGGCCTGATGCTGGGCCTGGGCGAGCAGCGCGACGAGCTGCGCGCGGTGATGCACGACCTGCGCGCTGCGGGCGTGGACATCCTCACGCTGGGCCAGTACCTGCGGCCCTCGCTGGCCCAGCTGCCCGTCGAGCGCTACGTGCCGCCCGAGGAGTTCGCCGAGATCGGCACCGAGGCGCGCGCGCTGGGCTTCCTGTCGGTGGCCAGCGCGCCCTTCGTGCGCTCCTCCTACAACGCCTCCGAGGTGTACGCCGCGCTGGGCACGGCCAGTGGGGCAGGCGGCGCGTGAGCGGGCGGGTCGCGTTCCTCGATGCCCCCAGCGGCATCGCCGGCGACATGCTGCTGGGCGCGCTCGTGGATGCGGGCCTGCCGCTCTCCACGCTGCAGGCCGTGCCGGCGGCGCTGGGCCTGCAGGGCGTGGAACTGCAGGCGCGGCGCGTGACGCGCGGCGTGCTGGCCGCGACGAAGGTAGACGTGCGCGTGGACGGCCACGAGGAGGCCCCGCCCGGCGAGGACGAGCACGGGCACGCGCCGGGGCATGCGCACGCGCATGGCCACGGGCACGAGCACGGCCACGAGCACGGCCACGAGCACGGGCACCAGCACGAGCACGCGCATGGGCACGCGCACCCGCCGGCCCACGGTGCGCCGCACCCCGACCGCCCGCACGCCCACCGGGCGCATGCCGAGATCGCCGCCTTGCTGGAGCGCGTGCAGGGCCTGCCGCCCGCGGCACTGGCCAGCGCCCGGCGCGTGTTCCGCGCGCTGGCCGAGGCCGAGGGCCGCGTGCACGGCGTGGATCCCGAGGCGGTGCGCTTCCACGAGGTGGGGGCGGCCGACGCGCTGGTGGACATCGTGGGCGGCTGCGTGGGCCTGCACGCGCTGGGCGTGGAGGAGGTGCGCGTGGGCCCGCTGCCGTGGCCCGCGGGCGGCACGGTGGGCTCGGCGCATGGCCGCCTGCCCCTGCCGGCGCCCGCCACGGCCTTCCTGCTGCTGGGCCACCCGGCGGTGCCCAGCGAGGAGCGCTTCGAGCTGGTCACGCCGACGGGCGCGGCCCTGGTTCGCGGCCTGAGCGTGGCCAGCGCGGTGCCGGAGGGCTTCGTGCCGCGCGTGGTGGGGCTGGGCGCCGGCTCGCGCGAGCGCACGCGCCTGCCCAACGTGCTGCGGCTGGTGGTGGGCGAGGTGCCTGCGCGCGGCGAGGCGGGCGATGCCGTGCTGCTGGAGACCAACCTCGACGACGTCACGGGGCAGGTGCTGGCCCGGGCCCTGGAGCGGCTGCTGGCCGCCGGGGCACTCGACGCCTGGGTGCTGCCCGCCACGATGAAGAAGGGGCGCCCCGGCCACGTGCTCTCGGCGCTGTGCGCGCCCGCCGACGTGGCCCGGCTGGAGGCGGTGCTGTTTGCCGAGACCCCCACGCTGGGCGTGCGCCGGGTGCCGGTGGCCCGCAGCATCCTGCCGCGCCACCACGTGGACGTGCTCACGCCCTGGGGCGAGGTGCGCCTGAAGGTGCGCGTGGGGCCGGGCGGCCCCGAGGCCACGCCCGAGCACGACGACAGCCGCCGGCTGGCCGACCAGCACGGCGTGCCGCTGCGCGCCGTGCTGGAGGCGGCCCTGCGCGCCTGGTCGCCGGCGCGCTGAGCGCCCACGGCGTCCTCGGGCGACGGTAGCGTGGGGCGGCCCGCGCCGGAGCCGTCCATGCCGCTGCCTCGCCGCCTGGCCCTCGTGGCCGCCCTCCTGCTGGCTGCGCCGCTGGCCCCCCTGGCCGCCGACAAGCCGCAGCCGCCGCCGCTGCCCCCGGTGCCGCCGGTGGCGCCGGCGGCGCCCGGCGAGACGCAGCCCGAGGCGCTGCCGGAGCAGCCCGAGGGCGAGCGGCCCGCCGAGCCGCTGGTGGGGCGCGTCACCGGCCAGGACGTCAACCTGCGCGTGCACGCGCGCGTGGACAACATGCCGATCGTGAAGCTGGCGCGCGGCACGGTGCTCGTCGTGGTCGAGACACTGCCCGGCTGGTACGGCGTGCGCGTGCCGATGGGCTTCCCGGTGGCGGTCTCCGGCGAGCACGTGGCCCGCGTGGGCGACGACGAGGTGCGCGTCAAGCCCAGCCGGCTCAACGTGCGCGTGCAGCCGCCCGAGGAGGGCCGGCCCATGCCGGCCGCCTTCCGCGACCCCTTCCGCGCCGACCAGCTGCTCACGCTGATCCGCGAGGAGCGCGGCTGGGCCTGGGTGCTGGCACCGGAGGAGCTGCAGGCCTACGTGAGCCAGGACTACGTCGAGCTGCTCGGCCCGCTCTCCGAGCACGCCGCGGCCGTGATCGAGGCGCGCGACGCGCGTGCCCGCCAGGTGGCGGAGTTCAAGCAGGCCCGCGCGGCCGCAGCGGCGGCGCAGGAGTCGCTGGCGCTGCGCGGGGCCATCGGCGAGGCCCAGCAGCAACTCTACCGCCTGCGGCTGGAGGGCGGCACCGACAAGGTGCCCGTGGCGCTGGCGCGCGAGCCGCTGGAGAAGAAGCTGGCAGCGGCCCCGCATGCGCCGCCCTACGACCGCTCGCTGGCCGAGCTGATGCTGGAGGACCTCGCGCGCGAGATGGAGCTGCGCGAGGCGCGCGCGCAGGCCATGCTGGCCAAGGCGCGCGGCACGCCGCCGCCGCCCGTGCCGCTGGTGGCGCCGCAGGAGGCCTCGGTGGAGGTCGAGGGCACGCTGGTGTGGGAGGCCGTTCCCGGCTGGAAGGACGGCGGCGTCTACGTGCTCAAGCAGGACGGCAAGCCCAAGCGCGTGCTGCGCCTGACCACGGGCGGCCCCGTCCCGCACCCCGACCTCAAGGCCTGCTGCGACGGCAAGGTGTGGCGCTTCCGTGGCGGGGCCCCCGGCGAGCGCGTGCTGGGCCTGCCGGTGGTGGACGTGCGCGAGGTGCTGCCGGCCACGGCGCGCTGAGCCCGCACCCGCTGGCTGGGCCGCCGGCCTTGGGGCCAGGCGGGCCTGCGCCGGTGCGCCGCGTGGGCGCTAGAAGCGCAGGTCCAGCCCCAGCACCACGTTGCGGCCCGGCTCGTTCTGCCCCGAGCCGTGGATGCGGTAGTCCTCGTCGGTGATGTTCTCGACGGCCAGCAGCAGGTCGCTGCTGCGCGTGAGGCGGTAGCCGGCGCGCAGGTGCAGCAGGTCGTAGCCGGGCGTGCCGCCCGGCGGGATGCGCTGCGTGTCGGACTGGTTCTGCAGCGAGAGGCGGTCTGCCTTGCCGGCGCGCACCCACTCGGCCTGCGCCCACAGGCGGCCGCCTGCCGGCTCGGAGCGCAGGGCCAGCAGGCTGGTGAGCGGGGGCAGGCGGTCGAAGTTGCCGCGCACCTCCTGCTGGCTGGCGTCGAACTGGTCGACCTCGCCGTCCATCCACCACAGGTTGCCCAGCACGCTCCACGCGCGCGCGAAGCGCCAGGCGGCCTCCAGCTCGAAGCCCCACAGCCAGCCGTCGCCGACGTTGTCCTTGCGCACCTCGGGCACGCCCCCGATGAGCGCGCCGGTGGGCGAGCGCACGATGGTGTCCTGCAGGCGCGTGGTCCACACGCTGGCGCTGCCGCTGACGTTGCGCCGCTCCAGCTTGGTGCCCAGCTCGAGGACCACGTAGCGGTCAGGGTCCAGGCTGGGCGCCGGCACCTCGACCACGCTGGTGCTCTCGAAGGCCGTCAGGTCGCTGAGGCTGGGGGCGCGGAAGGCCTGCGAGATGCCGCCGTAGAAGTTCCACGAGCGGCTGGCGTGCCACAGCGCGCGCAGGCTGGCCACCAGCGCGGTCCAGTCGCCGTCCACGGCGATCACGTTGCCGGCCGTGGCCGGGTTGCTGCCCGCCACCAGCGGGTTGTCCACGCGGTCGGCGCTGGCCGCGGCGTAGGTGAAGCGCAGGCCGGCCCAGGCCTCCCAGCAGCCCAGCACCAGGTGCGCCTGCGCGAAGGCGCTGGCCAGGTCGTACTGCGCGTCGTCGCCCAGCGGGCCCTGGATGTCGGAGGACTGGTAGGCCCCCGCGAGGTAGTTGTCCTTCGACGAGTCCACCTGGTCGCGCCAGGCGTCGGCGCCCACGGTGAGGGTGCCCCCGCGCATGGGCCGGTCCAGCTGCACCGCCGCGCCCAGCGTGTCCACCGTGAAGCCGCTGATGTCGAGCTTGTTGCCGGTGCGCTCGCGCACCTGCTGCTCGTCCTGCTGCTGCCAGGACACCAGCGCGTGGCCCGAGGGGAAGGGGCCGCCCGTGTCGCGCCAGGCGTAGCGCAGGTAGGCGAGGTCACGCTGCTGGTCGAGGTCGCGGCGCAGGTCGGTGCCCACGGAAGTGCCGGCGAAGGGCACGCTGTAGATGGTGGTGTGCGTGCGCGGCACGTCGTCCTGGTCCACGTGCTGCCAGGCCAGCGTGAGCGTGCGGCCGGCGCCCACCTGCCAGTCCAGCCGCAGGTCGCCGTCGAGCTCGTCGTAGGCCGTGTTGGGCAGCGTGCCGCCGCCCGACTCGATGTTGCCGTAGTCCTTCCACGACAGGCCGCCCAGCCAGCCCAGCCGGCCGACGTTGCCCTCGAGCTCGCCGCGCACGAAGGTGGCCTGCTCGCCCGTGGCGTGGCGCACGGACAGCCCGCCGCCCAAGTGCGTGCCCGGCGCGAAGCAGGTGCGCTGGCGCGGCACCACGTACACCGTGCCGCCCACCGCATCGCTGCCCCACAGCACGCTGTGCGGGCCGCGGCCCACCTCGAGGCGGCCCACCGTGTAGGCGTCCACCGTGCTCCAGTACTGGTTGGGGCCCGAGCGGAAGGTGCTGTTGTTCAGGCGCACGCCATCGATGAGCACGAGGTTGTTGTAGCCCGTGAAGCCGCGCAGGAAGGGCGAAGCCTGGCCGGGCCCGGTCTTCTGCACCACCGTGCTCGGCAGGCGCAGCAGCGCGTCGGGGAAGCTGCGCACGTTGCGCCGCTCGCGCAGCTCGGAGTCGTCGAGCACCGAGGTGGCGTAGGGCACGGCCACGGTCGCCGTCTCCTCGCGCAGCGGCATCAGGGTGCGCTCCTCGCCCGGGGCCGAGGGGCCCAGCGCCTGCCGCGGGGGCGCGATCACGCGCTCGGGCAGCGTCTCCACCACCTCCCCGGGGGCGGCTGCGGGCGGCGCGGGCGGCTTGGGCGGGTCCTCAGCGCGCGCCGCCCGGTCGAGCAGGCCCAGCATGGCCAGGGACAGGACCAGCGCAAGGCGGTGGGTGGGTCGCATGCAGCCTCTCTGCGGACGGTGTCACAAGGGCCGCGGAGGGTACGCCACGGCGACGGTCGTTCAACGCCTTCCCGGCCTGCGGGGCCGGGTGGGAACGGGCCGCCTGTGCGCGGCCGGGGCCGCCGCGCACGGCCGGGTGCCGCTGGCATGACGCGGACTAGGGCGCACGGGCCAGCAGAGGCATGCGGCAGGCGGGCCCCAGCGCCAGCCCGCGCAGCGGCGGCTCGGCGCGCAGCACCTCGAGCGCCGTGCGCAGGGGTGTGCAGGGCACGCCCTCTGCTGGCTGCACCGCCTGACCAGGCACGGCACCCACCCAGGCCAGCGCACCCGGGACCGCTGCCGGGGCGTCCAGCGCCTCGCGTGGCAGGCTGGCGCGCAAGCGTTCGCTGCCCGGCAGGTCGCAGCCCTCGGCCCGGCTGAGGGCATAGGCCACCCACGGCAGGGCTGCGGCCTCGAGCAGGCCCTCGGAGGCGCGTTGCAGCAGGACGTGGAGCAGGGCCTGCGCGGCCGGCTGCGTCGCCGGGGCCAGCCCAGGCGCTCCCGGGCCGCACAGGGCCGCCAGCAGCAACGCCTGCGTGGGCGTGGCCTCGCGCCGCGCGCCCTGTCCCGTGGGCCCCACCGAGCGCGCCAGCAGCGCCAGGCCCTTCGCGCGGGCCGCGGAGAGGCTCGCCTCGGCGTGCTGCGGAAGCGTGTCGAGCGCCAGCAGGGCCAAGGCCGTGGAGGTACGGTCGTCCGCCCCTGCGACGCCCGCCTCGCCGGGCCAGCTGCCGTCTGGGCGCTGCGTGGCCAGCAGGTGCTGCGCGTGCGGCGGCAGGCCCGCCGCGGACGGCTCCGGGCGCACGGCGGCCGCCGGGCCCTGCTCGCCGCGACGCGGCAGCAGCAGGGCCAGGCCCACGAGCAGGGCCGCCGCCAGCGGCGGGACCACGGCCAGCGCGCGGCGCAGGCGAGGTGATGTGGCAGGTCCGGGTGCCGTCGCGGCTGCTGCCACCGGCCTGTGCTCCGCCGGGGCCGGAAGCGAGCGCGCCGCGCCCAGTGCGCGCAGGCCCAGCACGAGGCGCTGGTCGTCCTCGCAGGCGGCACGGCAGGCACCGCAGGCCAGCAGGTGGCGCGCCAGCCCGGCGCGCCGCTCCGCGCTGCCCTCGCCCAGCGCGTAGGCGCTCAGGTCCTCGCCGGGGGGACAGGCCGCCGGCTCACGCATCGTGGCCTCCCGCGCCCAGCAGGCGGCGCAGTTCGCGCAGCGCGTGGTGCATGCGCGACTTCACCGTGCCCTCCGGGATGCCCAGCAGGGTGCCCACGACCTGGTAGGGGAGGCCGCGCACGGCGCCCAGCTCCACGACCTGTCGCAGGCGCTCGGGGAGCCGCGCCAGCGCGGCCGCCAGGTCGACGTGGTCGAGGGCCTCCGGGCCGGGGGCATGGCTGGCAGCAGCCTCGAGGCCCTGCGGCCCGGCCTCATGGCGGGCACGCCGGCCGCGGCTGCGCTGCCAGTCGGCCAGCGCATTGCGCGCCACGGTGAACAGGAAGGCCGTGAAGGGCGCGTCGGGACGGTAGGCGTGCCGGTAGCCATGGATGCGGATGAAGGTTTCCTGGGCGCAATCCTCGGCGCCATCCGGGTCAGCGCCGCGGCTGGCCAGGAAGTTCACGACACGTGGCCGCCAGCGGTTCACCAGCGCCTCGAAGGCCCAGGCCTCGTCGCGGGCCATGGCGGCCAGCAGTGCGTGGTCGCTGGGCTCGTCGGGCAGGGGGGCCGGGCGCGGCGCCATGGCCGTGAGGCTACCCAGCCGTGCCGGGGCCCGCGTCGGGGGGCGCTGAAGGCCCCCTGGCCGGCTGCACGCCGGCTAGAGCTTCTTCACTGCCGAGTAGAGCTCCTGCATCTGGCTCCACAGGCGGTTGGCCTTGGCGTGGCTGCTGTCGCGCTCGAGGATGGCGTTGAGCAGCGGGCGTGTCTCGCTGAGCGCAGCCAGCACCTCGGCGCGCTCGCGCTCGAAGGCGTCGGCATCGGCACGCGACATGCCGCGCAGCGCACGCGCGCGCTTCATCGCCGCCGGCAGGACCTCCTTCTCGATCTTCAGCAGGGCCTGGCCTTCCTCGTCCAGCGGGGCCTGCGGGGGCGCTTCCAGCGTCGCCCTGGCGGCGGGGGCGGCGGGCCCGGCGGATGTGCGCGCCGGGGGCTGCGACGGCACGCGGGCCGGCGCCTCGCGCCCGACGAAGACCTCGCCCAGCCAGCCGTGGAAGTCGTCCAGCACCTGGCCCACGCCCGGCAGGCTGCCCTCGTAGTGCCCGAAGGCAAAGCCCGCCGCGGCCAGCGCATAGAGAACGACGAGGCCGACGAGGAAGATCGCGAGCTGGCGCGCCATGGCCCTAGGCTACGAAGGTCCCGGGCCCGGCGTTCCCTTTGGCCCGACCCGGCCGGGCCGGCGCGCGGCCCGCGCGCGCTGCTCCTCGCGCGCGCGACGGCTGCCGGCGGCGCCCTCGGGGTCCGCGGCGTGGGCGGCCTGCCAGGCCTGCTCGCCCGCCTCGTAGCGCGCCAGCCAGGCCTGGCTCCAGGGCGTGAAGTCGCCGGCGCGCAGGTGCTCGCGCGCCTCGCGCAGCAGCTGCACGAGGAAGGTGACGTTGTGCAGCGCCCCCAGCGTGGTGGCGCTGTGCTCGTCGGTGGCGAAGAGGTGGCGCAGGTAGGCGCGCGAGCAGGTGCGGCAGGTCTCGCAGGGGCAAGTGGGCTCCAGCGGCCCCGGGTCGAGCTCGTGCGCCTTCTGGGCCACGCGCACCACCCCGTCGCGCGTGAAGAGGTAGCCGCGGCGGCCATTGCGCGTGGGCAGCACGCAGTCGAAGAGGTCGATGCCGCGGGCCACGCCACGCAGCAGGTCCTGCGGCCGGCCCACGCCCATCAGGTAGCGCGGCCGGTCGGCGGGCAGCAAGGGCACGGTGTGCGCCAGCACGGCTTCGCGCACCTCGGGCGACTCGCCCACGGCCAGCCCGCCCAGCGCATAGCCGGGCAGCTCCAGCTCCACCAGCTCGCGCGCGCTGCGCGCCCGCAGCTCGAGGTCGGCGCCGCCCTGCACGATGCCCAGCAGGGCCTGGTCGTCGCGCGTGCGCGCCTCGGCGCAGCGGCGCGTCCAGCGCGTGGTGCGCGCCAGCGCTGCCTCGAGGTCGGCGCGCGAGGCCGGCAGGCCCAGGCAGTGGTCGAAGGCCATCACGAGGTCGGCCCCCAGCGCCTCCTGGATGGCCATGGCCTCGCGCGGGCCCAGCCGCACCACCTCGCCGTCCAGGTGGCTCTTGACCGTCACGCCGTCCTCGTCCACGGCGCTGCGCGCCGCCAGCGAGAAGACCTGGTAGCCGCCGCTGTCGGTGATCCACGGGCGCTGCCAGCCGGTGAAGCCGTGCAGGCCGCCCAGCGCACGCACCACGCCCTCGCCGGGGCGCAGGTGCAGGTGGTAGGTGTTCGCCAGCAGCACCTCGGGCGCGATGGCCTCGAGGTGGCGCTGCGTCAGGCCCTTGAGCGAGGCACCCGTCGCGCAGGGCATGAAGGCCGGCGTGTGCACCTCGCCGTGGGGCAGGTGGAAGGTGCAGGCACGGGCCTCGCCGTCGCGGGCCTCGACGCGCAGGGCCAGGCGGGGATGGGGCGGCGGTCGCATGCGGCGCCGCCATCCTGCCGTGGGATGGCGCCGCGTGCCCCCGCACGGCGCAGCGCGGGGCGTGGCCTAGCATGGGGCCATGGCCCGTGGCGCGCAGCACACCCCCGCCGGGCAGCCCGACCCGGGCTTCGAGCCCCAGCCGCTCGCGCCGCGCGACCTCCAGCAGCGCGTCACGCCGGGCATGCGCCTGCTGGGCGAGGCCGACCGCGCCGACCAGCTGGCCCGCGAGGCCGCCCGCGTGCAGCGCCAGCGCTGGGACAGCCCACGGCGCCGGCGCCGGCTGGCCTCGTTCGTGGTGGGGGCGCTCGTCTTCCTGCCCCTGCTGGACCTGCTGCTGGTGCCCTCGGGCGCGCGCTCGCTGCTGGTGCAGCTGCCTGCCGCCGCGCTGGTGGGCCTGGTGCTGGGCCTGCGCCGCTGGGACCGCCTTGCCTCGGGCCTGTGGGTGGCGGCCTACGTCCCGTTGCTGCTGGCGCTGCAGGGTGTGCTGGCGCGGGTGCTGAGCTTCGCGGGCCTGCTGTGGACGCTGATCTACTTCTTCGCGGGCTTCGCGGTGGGCACCAGCGACGAGCTCACGCGCGACGAGGACGCCTAGCCCGCCCGCCCGCACCGCGACCCGCGGCGGGCGTGCTAGTAGAGGCGCGCCAGCGTGGCCCCGGGGTAGTAGAGGCGCAGGATGTCGGCCTCGCCCAGCCCGCGGCGGCCCATCTCCAGCGCGCCCCACTGGCACATGCCCACGCCGTGGCCCCAGCCGCCGCCGTCGATCTCGAAGGCGCCCGCCACGCGGCGGATGGCCAGGATGTTGTGCGAGTTGAGGCCAGCAGCCGCGCGGAAGTCGGGCCCCGAGACCGTGCGCGCCGTGCGCTGCGGCCCGGCCGTGATCACCAGCTGGCGCGCCCAGCCGCCCCGGCCGCGCTGCGTGACCTCGATGCCCGCCAGCGGCAGGGCGATGGGCAGGTTGCGCGCGGCCATGCCCGCCACGAGGTCCTCGTCGGCGATGCGCTTCGTCCAGCGGAAGCGCGAGGAGGTGCTGCAGAAGCCGCAGCGCACGCCGCCCAGCGGCGCGGCCTCGGCGTCCGCCTTGAGGTTGCTCGTGGCCGGGTCGGTGGTGTGGCCGCCGCAGGTGGAGGCGAAGTAGGTGGTGAGCGGGCGGTTCTGCCAGGTCACCAGCACGCCGCGCGTCTCGGCCGTGCGCTGGCGCATGTCGGCGGCCGTGGCCCCGAAGGCGGGGGCCACCGCCAGCCCGCGGTAGACCTGGCTGGCCTGGGTGTCCTTGAGGTGGAAGGGGGCCCGCTCGGCGCCCGGGGCGGCCAGCAGCACGTAGGCATAGGTGCGCGAGGCCACGGCCTGCGCCCGGTGCGTGGCGGGCGGCGCGTGGCAGGCGCACTCGTTGGGGATCACGCCGGCCACGTAGGTCTCGAGGTCCAGCTCGTTGACCAGCAGCAGCTGCGTGCCCTCGATGCTGACGAGCAGGTCGCCGGCGTAGCTGGTGCCGTCCAGCGCGAAGGGCTCGCGGCAGGCGATGCGCAGCCGCGTGGCCCCGGTGTCGCGCTCGCCCAGCCGCAGGCCGGCCTCGCCGGGGGCCAGCACGGCCTCCAGCGCACCGGGCTGCACCAGCGTGTAGGCCTGCCCGGCCTCGCTGCGCACCTCCCAGCTGCCGGGGGAGAGGCGCAGCACCGCCCGCGGGCGCGGCGCGCCCAGCCGCACGCGCACCATGGGCGTGCTCGTGGCCGGCAGCGCCCACGCGGGACGCGGCAGCCATGCCGCCAGGGGCAGGGCCGCAGCGCCGGCCAGCAACGCCCGCCGCCCGATGCGCGTGCCGGGCCTCACAGCGGCAGCCTGCCCTGCGCGCCGCCGGGCGGGCTTGCCTCGGGTCCCAGCAGTGCCAGCCCGCGCGGGGTGATGCGGCGGCCCTGCGGCGTCTTGAGCAGGTAGCCCTCGCGCAGCAGGTGCGGCTCGTAGACGTCTTCCAGCGTGCGCTCGTCCTCGCCCACGGCCGCGCACAGGCTCTTGAGGCCCAGCGCCACGCCCTCGGCCCGCGCCAGCGCCAGCAGCAGGCTGCGGTCCACGCGCGTGAGCCCCTGCGCATCCACCCCGGCGCGGCGCAGGCCCGCCTGCGCCGTCTCCAGCGTGGTCATGTTGCCCGAGGCCACCAGCGCGGGGTCGCGCACGCGGCGCAGGAAGCGGGTGGCGATGCGCGGCGTGCCGCGCGAGCGCTCGGCCCGGAAGCGGGCG
>JBJTIJ010000281.1:0-1032 GCA_046094945.1 Planctomycetia bacterium
CGCCCGCTTCCGGGCCGAGCGCTCGCGCGGCACCCCGCGCATCGCCACCCGCTTCCTGCGCCGCGGGCGCGACCTCGCGCAGGTGGCCTCGGGCAACACGGTCACGCGGGAGACGGCGCAGGAAGCGGTTGGCGATGCGCGGCGTGCCGCGCGAGCGCTCGGCCAGGAAGCGGGCGGCGTCCTCCTCGAGGCCCACGCGCAGCAGGCCGGCCGAGCGCACGAGGATGCGCGTGAGCTCGTCGGGCCCGTAGGGCTCCAGCCGCTCGTGGATGCCGAAGCGGCTGCGGAAGGGGGCCGAGAGCAGCCCCTCGCGGGTGGTGGCGCCCACGAGCGTGAAGCGCGGCAGGTCGATGCGCACGCTGCGCGCGCCCGGTCCCTGGTCGAGCAGGATGTCGATGCGGAAGTCTTCCATCGCGGAGTACAGGTACTCCTCGACGGCCGGCGCCAGGCGGTGCACCTCGTCGATGAAGAGCACGTCGCCTGCCTCCAGGCGCGTGAGCAGGCCGGCGAGGTCGGCCGCCCGCTGCAGGGTGGGCGCAGAGGCCTCGTGCAGGCTGCCGCCGCCCTCGCTGGCGATCAGGTGGGCCAGCGTGGTCTTGCCAAGGCCCGGCAGGCCCGAGAGCAGCACGTGGTCGAGCGGCTCGCCACGCCCGCGCGCGGCGGCCAGTGCCAGGCGCAGGTTGTCCACTACCTCGCGCTGGCCCACGAACTCGCTCAGGGCCTGCGGGCGCAGGCTGCCCTCCAGCTGCACCTCGCGCTCGGCCAGGCTCGCGCTGAAGGGATGGTCGGCGGCCGTGGACATGGGCATCCGGGCAGGGGAGGACGCGTGCAGCCCAAGGTACTGCCCAGCGCCGCGCGCGCAACCGGTGGGGGGCACAGGGCGCATGCGACCCCACGGGTGGCGGGGCGGACTGTACGCCGTGCGCGGGGGCCGCCCCATGTCCGTCCGCCCCGCCACCCGTGGGGTCGCATGCGCCCTGTGCCCCCCACCGGTTGCGCGCGCGGCGCTGGGCAGTACCTTGGGCTGCACGC
>JBJTIJ010000282.1:0-1167 GCA_046094945.1 Planctomycetia bacterium
GCCCCGCTCCCAGCTACCCGCCGTGCCCCGAGGCGGCCCCGCCATCCGGCCCCGGCGAACCCGAGGCCGCGGCCGCGGGGCGCGCCGCGGCGGGCCGCGCCGCCTTCGAGGCGGTCTACGGCGAGGCAGCCACGCGCGTGCGGGCGGGCCTGGCGCGGCTGGACCCGCTCTTGCCCGCCTGGACCGAGGAGTTCGCCTACGGGCGCGTGATCGCGCGCCCACAACTGGCCCTGGCCGAGCGCGAGGTGCTGGCGGTGGCCGTGCTGGCCGCGCTGGGGGGCCTGGCCGACCCCCTGCTGGGGCACATGCGCGGGGCGGCGCGCCTGGGCGTGGCGCGCGAGGCCCTCGCGGCGGTGCTGGCGGCCCTGCCGCCCGAGGTGCCGGTGGAGGCCCGGGCCGAGGCCGAGGCGCTGCTGGCCCGCCTCTGAGGTCGCCGCGCCCGGCCCGCCACGCGTCCAGCCCGCCACGCGCCCAGCCCGCCACGCGGCCAGCTTGCGCGGGCCAGCCCGTGCTGAACCGGGGTGGCGCCCGTGCCGCTCCACCCTTTGGAGCCTCTGCCGGCAGTGCCCGGTGAGGCTATGAGGCCCGCATGCCGCCCCCTGCGCCCCGTCCCGACCCGCTGCGCCGGCTCGTCGCGCGCCGGCCCGTGTCCGGCGCCATGGGCGGCGGGCTGGCGCTGCTGGGGAGCGTGCTGGTGCACGCCGCGGCCGTGGCCGGCGCCATCTGGTGGGGGCTGGGCCGGCCCACGGGGCCGGCGCCCCGGCTGGAGGTGGTGCCCGACGCGCCGCGGCTGGTGGCCGTGCTGCCGGCGCTCGAACGCGAGCCCGAGCCGGAGAGCGAGCCGGAGCGCTGGCTCGAGCTGCTGCCCCCGCCCGAGGAGGCGCCGCCGGCGCCAGAGGACGACCTGCCCGAGGTGACGCTGGAGCCCGAGGTGGAGGCTCCCGACCCGCGGCCGCGTGCGCAGGCCCTGCCGCAGCCTGCCGAGGAACTGGCCCGCGCGGGGCGGCGCCTGCGCCCGCCGGGACGCGAGGCCGCGCCTGCGGCGGCCGTGCCGCCGCGCGATGTCCCGCCGCGCAACGTGGCGCCGCGGGCCGTGCCGGCCCTGCCCCCGCGTGCCCCGCGCGCCGCGCTGGTCGGGCGCACGCTGCCCACGCCCACCTGGCCTGC
>JBJTIJ010000283.1:0-3947 GCA_046094945.1 Planctomycetia bacterium
GTACCATCCCGGGCCCGCACCGAGGCCGACCCATGAGCGCTGCCGACCTGCCCCACGCCCCCACCGCGGACGCCCCCGCCGCGACCGCCGCGCGGCCGCGCCGCCGCTGGCTGCGCTGGACGCTGGGCTTGCTGGGCACGCTCGTGCTGCTGGTGGTGCTGGCGCCGCTGGCCGTGGGCTGCTCGGCCGTGCGCACGCGCGTGGAGGCCGCGGCCAGCGAGCAGGCCGGCACGCCGGTGCACGTCGCCTCGCTCTCGGCGTGGTGGACGAGCGGCCTGGTGCTCGAGGGGCTGGAGGTGGCCAGCCCGCCGGGACACGACGGGCCGCTGGCGCGCGTGGAGCGCGTGCAAGTGCAGGTGGGCCTGCTGGCGCTGCTGCGCGGCCACGTGGAGGCCGACGTGCGCGTCACGCGCCCGCAGCTGATGCTGCGCCGCAATGCCGAGGGCCGCTGGAACACCAGCGCGCTGGCCGCGCGCCGCAGCGCGCCGGAGGGCTCGAGCGCCTCGCCCGGCACGGCCCGCGAGCCGGGCACGGCCAGCGCGCCCGGCCGCCCGCCGCAGGGCTCCGCGCCGGCCAGCGGGCCCGCCAAGGACCTGCCGCGGCTGGCCCTGCGCCTGGAGGGCGGCGTGGTCGAGGCCCACGGCGTGGGCCCCGACGTGCAGCGCATGCGCGACATCAGCCTGGAGACCTTCGTGGCCCCCGACGGCGCCATCTCCACGGGCCTGGCCCTGCTGGCCGAGCGCGCCGGCGTGGGCGGCGCCGACGTGCCCATCCAGGTCGAGGCCGGCCGCCTGCCGGGCTCCGCCTCGCAGCTCTCGGCCAGCGTGCCGGCGCTGGACCTCGCGCGCCTGGCGGGCCTCGTCGAGGGGCTCACGGGCCTGCGCGGCCTCTCGGGCACCACCAGCCTCGAGGCGCGCGGCGAGCTGGCCGCCGACGGCAGCATCTCGGGCACGCTAACGCTGCGCGGCGAGAGCCTCTCGGCGCGCGGCCCGGCTGGGCAGCGCGTGGCCCTGCAGCGCATCACCGGCACGCTGCGCGCCGCGCAGGGTCCGGCGGGCGACCGCGCGGCCGGCGAGCTCACGCTGGAGAGCCTCGAGGTGCAGGCGGGCGAGGGCCCCGAGGCGCGGCGCGTGAGCGAGCCCTCGGTGCGCCTGCGCTTCGACCTCGAGCGCGAGCCCAGCGGCGCGCTCACCTTCTCGACGCTGGACGTGGCGCTGGGCGAGGCGCTGCGCATCGAGGCCAGCGAGCGCCTGCGCATCACGCCCTCCGAGGGCCAGCCGCCCAGCGTCGAGGGCATGGCCACGCTGCGCGCCGACCTCGCGCGCCTCTCCAGCCTGCTGGGCCTCACGCCCGAGCAGGGCGCGGCCGGCGGCACGCTCGAGGCCCGCCTGCAGGGCGCCAGCACGCCCGGCGGCGGCGCCCGCGTGGAGGCGCGCATCAAGGGCACCGACCTCGCGGCACGCACGCCGGGCGGCGCGCGCCTCACGCTGGCCAGCCTGGAGGGCAGCTGCACGCTGCTGCACGGCACGGCGGGCGACGAGGCCACGGGCTCGCTGCGCCTCGCCGACCTGCGCCTCGCCGGCGACGCCGGCGGCACGCCGCTGGACTGGCGCGAGCCCGCACTGGCCGCCGAGCTGGCGGCCACGCGCACGCCCGAGGGCGTGCTCACGCTCGCGCGCCTGTCGCTCACGGCCGGGCCCGGCCTCGCGCTGGGCACGGACGGGCCGCTGGTGCTGAGCATGGCCGAGGGCCAGCCGGCCTCGCTGGAGGGCCGCGCCACGCTGGAGGCCGACCTCGCGCGCTTCGCGCCGCTGGCCGCGCAGCTGGGCGGCATCGAGGGCCTGGCCGGCCGCCTGCGCGCCGAGCTGCGCGGCCAGCGCGATGCGGCCGGCAAGCTGGGCCTCGCGGGCACGCTCTCGGCCGCAGGCGTGGCCGCGCGCGCCAAGGAGGGCGGCAGCATCGCGCTGGCGCGCCTGGAGGGCGCCGTGGAGGCCAGCCGCGAAGGCGAGGCCACGCGCGCCGGGGCCCGCCTCGACCTGCAGGGGCTGGACCTGCGCGCCGCCGGCGGCCCCGAGGCACAGCAGCTGCTCGAGCCGCGCCTCACGGCGCGCGTGTCCGTGGCGCAGGCGCAGGGCGGCGCGCTGGAGCTGGCGCTCGAGCAGCTGGCCGGCACGCTGCTGCGCATGGAGGGCGCGCAGCCCTTCCTCGTGCGCCGCGCGGCCGACGGCAGCACGAGCATGGCGGGGCCGCTGGACCTGCGCGTGGACCTCGCGGCCCTGCCGCGCGTGCTGCCGCGCGCCCTGCCGGCCGCGCAGGCGGCGCAGCTGGCCGGCACGCTGCAGCTGGTGGGCAAGGCCGAGGGCAGCGCCGGCGACGGCGCCCTCGAGCTGGCGCTCTCCAGCGCAGGCCTGCGCCTGCCGGCCGGCGAGGGCCGGCCGCCGGTGGCAGGGGACGTGAAGGGCAGCGTGGCGCTGCGCTGGGCCGCGGGCCGCAGCACGCTGGAGGGCACGCTCGCCGGCCTGGGCATCGAGGCGCGCGCCACGGCGCAGGCCCTGCCCGGCGAGGCCGGCGCGGGCCCGCAGCTCGAGCAGGTGCGGCTGGAGGCGCGCGCCGCGCTGGCCGAGGTGGCGCGCGCGCTGGGCCCCGTGCTGGGCCTCGCGCCGGGCAGCGTGCTCGAGGGCCGCGTGGCGCTCGAGACCACCGTGCGCGGGCCGGCCAGCGCCCGGCGCCTGGAGGGCCGCCTGACGGCCGAGCAGCTGGCCTGGCAGGGCGAGCCGGGCGCGCGGCGCATCGAGGAGCCCAGCGTGGTGCTCGAGCACGCGCTGGTGCTGGGCGCGGGCGACGGTCCCCTCTCCATCGAGCGCCTGCGGCTGGCCAGCCGCGCGCTGGCGCTGGACCTGGCCGGCACGCAGGCCAGCGACGGGGCCTTCGACCTGCGCGGCACGCTGCGCGGCGACGCCGCGCTGCTGGCCGAGCGCCTGCGGGCGCTGGGCGGCGAGAGCGTGGCCGACCTCGACGGCTCGGGCGCGCTCGAGGGCCGCCTGCAGGCCCGCGCCGCGGCCGGCGGCTCGCCGCTGGCCGAGCGCCTGCTGGCCAGCGCCGACCTCGCGCTGGGCAGCTGGGCCAGCAGCGGGGCGCGGCTCGAGCAGGTGCGCTTCACGGCGCAGCGCGAGCGGCTCGAGCAGCCGCTGGGCCTGGCGCTGGAGGCGCGCATCAACAGCGGCAGCGCCCGCGCGGCGCTGGCCCTCACGCCCGCGCGCGGGCGCCTGCCGTGGACGCTGGAGGCGCGCCTGGCGCAGGTGGACACCAGCACCTTCGTCATGCGCAACGCGATGGTCAAGCGCCTGGCCATGGTGCTGCCCACGCTGGTGCCCTTCGATGCCAAGACGCCCGCGCTCTCGGGCCTGCTGGACGCCTCGCTCACGCTGGCCGCGCCGGGCGTGGAGGAGGCCGACCTGCGCACGGGCCTCTCCGGTCGCGGCGAGGTGCTGCTGGCCAAGGGAACGCTGGGCCAGAGCACGCTGTTCGGCTCGCTGGCCGGCGGCAACACGCTGGGCGACGTGGGCAAGGCCCTGCTGCGCATGGCCCCCGAGGTGAGCCAGGCCCTCTCGGGGCTGGCCAAGGCCATCACCTACCGCGAGATCAGCAGCCGCTTCGCCATCGCGGGCGAGGTGCTCACCATCGAGCAGGCCCGCATGCTGGCGGCCGACCACCGGCTGGAGATGGAGGGCCGCGTGACGTCCGACGCGGTGGGCGACCTGCGCGCGCGCCTGTTCCTGGAAGGCAAGGCCGGCGAGGAGGCGCAGCGCGTGCTGCCCAAGGGCGCGCTGCCGCTGCGCATCCGCGGGCCGCTGGCCCGCCCCGAGATCCGGCCCGACCTCAAGGCGAGCGACCTGCTGCAGGGCCTGCTGCCCAGCCCCGCCGACCTGCTCAAGGACCCCAAGAAG
>JBJTIJ010000284.1:0-6471 GCA_046094945.1 Planctomycetia bacterium
GGTAGGCCGGGCGGCGTTGCGCGCGGGGCCCTCCCGCCCTACAAGGGCGCGCCTAGGAGCGCCCCGCCCATGGCCGACGACACGCCCGCCCGCCGCCTGCTGGTGGCCGGCAACTGGAAGATGAACGGGGGCCTGGGCGACGCCCGGCGCTGGGCGCGCGCGGCGGCCGAGGCCTCCCGCGACGCGCAGGCCGAGGTGCTGCTCTGCCCCCCCTACCCCTGGCTGCTGGAGGTGGGCGCCCTGCTGCAGGGCTCGCCCGCCCGGCTGGGTGCCCAGGCCTGCCATGCCGAGCCCCACGGCGCCTTCACCGGGGGTGTCTCGGCCCACATGCTGGCCGAGGCCGGCTGCGCCTACGTGCTCTGCGGCCACAGCGAGCGCCGCCAGCTCTGCGGAGAAACAGACCAAGTGGTCTGCGAATCGATGCGCCGCGCCTGGGAGGCGGGGCTGGAGCCGCTGCTGTGCCTGGGCGAGACCGCCGCGCAGCGCAAGGCCGGCGCCACCGAGGAGGTGCTGGGCCGCCAGCTGGCGGCCGCGCTCGAGGCCCTGCCCGGGCGCGAGGCGCCCCTCACACTGGCCTACGAGCCGGTGTGGGCCATCGGCACGGGCGTGGTGGCCACCCCCGAGACCGCCCAGCAGGCGCACGCCTTCCTGCGCGCGCAGGTGGCCGCGCGCGACCCCCAGCGCGCCGCCCGGGTGCGAATCCTCTACGGGGGCAGCGTCAAGGCCGACAAGATCGCAGGTTTGCTGGCCATGCCTGACGTGGACGGCGCCCTGGTCGGGGGGGCTTCCCTCGACCCGGTCGCCTTCGCCGCGCTGGCCCGGGCCCGCCGCTGAGCGGCCCGGCCCCCCCGAGGCCCACCCCGAGGACCCTGCCCGTGACGACCCTGCTGCTCTCCCCGACGGGCGCCCTGATCGACGTGATCCAGGGCGTGGTCATGGGGCTGTTCATCCTGTGCGCCGTGCTGCTGACCATCGTGGTGCTGCTGCAGGAGGGCAAGGGTGGTGGCATCGCCGGGGCCTTCGGCGGCGCCGGCGGCGAGACCTTCGGCGTCAAGGCCGGCAACGTCAACCGCTTCACCTCCTACCTCGGCTTCGCCTTCCTGGGCCTGGCACTGCTCTACGCCGGCCTGCAGAGCAAGAGCGCCGCGCCCAGCAAGCTGGACGTGAACGTGCAGACGCCCGCCTCCCTCAACGAGGCGGGCACGCCCGCGCCGGCCGCCGGCGCCAGCACGCCCGAGGCCCCGGGCACGCCGCCGGCCGCGCCCGCAGCCCCGGCAGCCCCGCCCGCGCCGCCGGCCACGCCGCCCGAGGCGCCGGCGATGGGCGGCTAGGACGCAGGCCGCACGGCAACGCCCGTGACCCCGTCCCAGGACGCCGCCGCCCGCGCGCCCGCGCCCGAGCCCGTGCGCTCGATGACCGGCGTGGGCACGCACGCGCTCGACCACGCGCTGGGACGGCTGGAGGCCGAGGCGCGCTCGGTCAACCAGCGCTTCCTGAAGGTGAGCCTGCGCACGCAGGGCCCGCTGCCCGACCTGCTGGCCGAGGCCGAGGAGCGCGTGCGCGCGCGCGTGCAGCGCGGGCACGTGAGCCTGCTGCTGCGCTTCACGCCGGCGCCGGCCGCGCCCGGCGCCAGCATCGACCCCGCGGCCTTCGCGGCCGCCGCGCGCGAGCTGGCGCACCTCACGCGCGTGGCGGGCCTGGCGGCCCCCAGCGCCGGCGACGTGCTGCGCATGCCGGGCCTCGTGGCCACCAGCAGCGCCACGCCCGCGCAGTCCGAGGCGCTGGCCGCGGCCGCGCTGCAGGCCGTGGAGGGCGCGCTGGCCCAGATGGAGGGCGCGCGCCGCCGCGAGGGCGGCGTGCTGGCCTGCGAGGTGACGGGCCTGCTCGACCGCATCGAGCGCGCCGTGCACGAGCTGGCCGCGCGCGCCGCCGAGGTGCCGCAGGCGCTGCAGGAGCGGCTGCGCGCGCGCCTGGCCGAGCTGCTGCAGGGCACGGGCGCCAGCCTCGACCCGGCGGCGCTGGCCCACGAGGTGGCCGCGCTGGCCGACCGCAGCGACGTGCGCGAGGAGCTGGCGCGCCTCTGCGCCCACGTGGGCCACGCGCGCGAGATCCTCGCGCGCGGCGGCAGCGTGGGCCGGCAGATGGACTTCCTCGCGCAGGAGTTCGCGCGCGAGGCCAACACCGTGGGCAGCAAGGCCAACGACCTGGCGCTCACGCGTACCGTGATCGGGCTCAAGGCCGACGTGGAGCGCCTGCGCGAGCAGGTGCAGAACCTCGAGTGAGCGCCGTACCCCTGCCGCCGGCCGCCCGCGGCCGCCTGCTGGTCATCTCGGGCCCCAGCGGCGCGGGCAAGACCTCGCTGGCCGACCGGCTGCTGCGCGACGCCCGCTTCGGGCGCGCCATCACGGCCACCACGCGCCCGCCGCGCCCCGGCGAGGTGGACGGCGTCCACTACCACTTCCTGCCGGAGGCCGCCTTCCGCCGGGGGCTGGCAGAGGGTGCATTTCTGGAGCACGCCGAGGTGTATGGCAGGCTCTACGGTACGCCCCGCACCTCGCCCGAGGCGGTGCTGGCCTCTGGCCGCCATTGCGTGCTGGTCCTCGACGTGCAAGGCGCGGCGAGCCTGCGCGCGCTGGCACCCGAGGCCTGCTTCGTGTTCGTGCAGGCCCCCAGCGTCGACGAGCTGCGCAAGCGGCTGGCCACGCGCGGCCTGGACGGCCCGGAGACCATCGAGCGGAGGCTGGCGGTCGTGGGCCAGGAGATGGCCCAGGCCACGAGCTTCCACCTGGTGGTGGTGAACGACAATCTCGAGCGCGCCGCGCGGCAAGTCGCCGCCGCGGTGGGCGTCGACGACCTGCAACCGCTGCCCTGAGGAGGCCCCCGATGGACGACAAGATCCGCATCCTGGACGAGCTCGAGGCCAAGGTCGGGGGGCGCTTCCAGCTCACGGCGCTGCTGCAGAAGCGCATCCGCGAGCTGGTCGCCGGCGCGCCGCGCCTGGTGGACGTGCGCAGCGACAACCCCATCGACGTGGCCATCGAGGAGGTGCGCGCGGGCAAGGTCTCGCTCGTGCCCGACGAGGAGAGCCCGGCCTAGCCGGCCGGCCTCGCGCCCCATGGCGCACCTGCTCGTCGGCGTCAGCGGCAGCATCGCGGCCTACAAGGCCTGCGACCTCGTCTCGCGCCTCGTGCAGGCCGGCCACGTGGTGGACGTGGCCATGACGCGCGCCGCGCAGCGCTTCGTGCGCCCGCTGTCCTTCGCGGCCCTCACCCACCGGCCGGTGTTCACCGACCGCACCTGGTTCGAGGGCAGCGGCCCCGCCGACCACCTGCGCGCCACCTCGGCCGCGCAGCTGGTGATCGTGGCGCCCTGCACGGCGCAGGCGCTGGCGCGCCTGGCGCACGGCATGGCCGGCGAGATCCTCGGCGCCAGCGTGCTGGGCTCGGCCTTCCCGCTGCTGCTGGCCCCGGCGATGAACACGCGCATGTGGCAGCACCCGCGCGTGCAGGCCAACCTCGCCGTGCTGCGCGGCGACGGCGCCCACGTGGTGGGCCCCGGCAGCGGCTGGCTGGCCGAGCGCGAGGCGGGCGTGGGCCGCATGGCCGAGCCGGCCGAGATCGTGGCCGCCGCCGAGGCCGTGCTGGCCGGCCGCACGCGCGCCTCGCCCGGGCGGCGCGCCCGGCGAGCCGGGCACGCCCGGTGCAGACGGCCTGCGCCGGCGGCGGGAAGCAGCCGCGCGCGCGGCGCGTATGCTCCGCTGCGTGGCGCGTCCCCCCGCACCTGCCGCCGCCCTGGCCTGCGCTGCCCTGCTGCTGGGCACGCTGCTGGCCGGCTGGCTGGCCGGCTGCGGCGAGCGCGAGGGCGCGCGCCCGCCGGCCGCTCCCGCCGTGCCGGCCAGCGACACCGGCGAGGTGGCGCTGCGCACCTGGCAGGGCTTCTACCAGCAGCAGAAGGACCGCATCCCCGAGCCGCTGGTGAACAACCCCGGCGAGCCGTGGGGCGACTACCTCGGCAGCCGCGCCTGCGCGCCCTGCCACGCCGACGAGTTCCGCCGCTGGCGCCAGTCCTTCCACAGCCGCACCTTCTACTCGGCGGTGCAGGGCACCGTGCTGGCGCCCTTCGACGGGCGCGAGATCGACGCGCCGGCCCTCGACCGCGTCACTCGCCGCGAGATCCCCTCGCCCTACATCGCGCGCGTGAGCACCGAGGTGGACGCCGCGGGCCACACGCGCTTCTACCTGCACCTGCGCGAGCGCACCGAGGCCGAGGGCTGGCCGCGCGGCCGCTCGCGCGACACCTACGCCGGCGGCAAGCGCGACATGCCGCCGGTGGGCGCGGGCACGCGACAGGAGGTGCTCTACGCCTTCGGCAACCGCCGCCACCAGCCCTTCATCGCGCGCTGGGACGCGCCCGGCGACGCCGAGCACGACGGCAAGCACTACGTGCTGCCCTTCTACTGGAACGATGCCGAGCAGCAGTGGATGTACGACGGCTTCCGGCCCTACGTGGAGTCGTGCGCGCAGTGCCACGTGACGGGCATCAAGACCACGCTGCAGGGCCAGCCGGGCCAGCCGGCGCTGGGCATGACCACCGGGCCCGCGCGCTACAACCCGCCGCCGCACGAGGAGGGCTGGGCCGAGGGTGCCGTGGGCTGCGAGACCTGCCACGGGCCCGGCGGCCCGCACGTGGCGGCCGTCAACCACGCGGGCATCGAGCGCTACCGCGAGCTGCGCCGCACGGGCCAGAAGCCGCCCTCCATCTTCCCGTCCACCAAGGGCAGCGACACCAAGCAGCGCCTGACGCAGCAGTGCGACTCGTGCCACAACTTCCACACCGAGAACTCGGTCACCTTCGTGCCGGGGCCGGGCGGCTACGGCCGCGACGCCATCCACAAGCCGCTGCGCCCGCAGGACGACCCGCACCACGTGCAGCACTACCCCGACGGCAGCAAGAAGAGCCCCTGCTCGGTGGGGCACGTCTACCGCCAGTCGAAGATGTGGCATGCCGACCTGCACTGCTTCGACTGCCACGACCCGCACGGCAGCGAGCACTTCGCCTCGCTCAAGGCCTCGGTGCGCGACAACTCGCTGTGCATCGAGTGCCACGTCGACATGGCCAGCCCCGAGGCGCAGGCGCGCCACGGCCGCCACCAGCCGGGCTCGCCGGGCAACCTGTGCGTCGAGTGCCACATGCCCCGGCACATGATCTTCACCAACGGCGAGCAGCACATGAGCGACCGGCTGTTCAGCCACATCTTCTCGGTGCCGCGCGGCGGCGCCCGCCCCGGGGCGCCGCCCACCTCCTGCAACATCTGCCACGTGGACCGCGACGAGGCCTGGAGCGAGCGCGAGATCCGCGCGGGCTGGCAGGCCGAGCGCGAGGAGCGCGCCGCGCGCAAGGCCCAGGAGGCCGCCGGCGCCGCGCGCACGCCGGGGGCTGGGCAGCCGCCGGCTCCCGGCCAGCCCCCGGGGCCGGGCCAGCCGCGCTAGGCCAGACGCGCCGGGCCAGCCGCGCCAGGCCGGCCACAACGCGTCCGGCTCGCAGCGCCGCGCGTCATCGGGCACCGAGTTCGCCTCTTGTTGGGCTCAGCCCGGGCGGGGGCGAGCCGACCTAACGAGGCGCATGACCCGATCCACAGCCGCCCGTACCCGTTCCCTCCCCACCGACCGTGACGACCTCGCCGAGGGCAGCGAGGCCCCGATGGGGCTCGAGCTCGCCGGCGTGGCCCTGTGCCTGCTGGGCCTGCTGCTGGGCGCTGCCGTCGGCACGCTGGCGCCCGAGGGCGCCTCGGGCGCGCTCACCAACGCCGTGGGCGAGGTGGGCCGCATCAGCGCCGACGCCCTGACGCGCGCGGTGGGCATGGGCGCGTGGGTGCTGCCGGTGCTGTGCGTGGTGTGGGGCATCGAGTGCCTGCGCGGGCGCGGCCCGCGCCGCCTGGGCTGGCGCCTGCTGGGCCTGCCGGTGCTGGTGGGCCTCACGGCCGTGCTGGGCACGCTGCTGTTCAAGACGCTGGGCCTGCTGCCCGGCCTGCGCCAGAGCGGCCCCGGCGGCTACGTGGGCGTGGCCTTCGGCCGCAGCCTGCAGCACGCGCTGGGCGGCGGCGCGCCGCTCGTGATGCTGCTGGCCTGGGCGCTGGCGCTGCGCTTCGTGGCCGACGTGCGCTTCACCGCCGCGCGCACCTGGCTCATGGGCCTGGTGCTGCCGCGCCGCGAGGGCGCCGAGGGCGCGGCGGCCGGCGACGAGGGCGGCGTGGCCGTGGCCGACGACGAGGAGCAGGACGCCGACGCAGAGGGCGACGAGGACGGCGACGAGGACGGCGCCGAGGGCGAGGCGGGTGCCGAGGGCGCCGAGGGCGAGGCGGCGCCCAGCCGCTCGCGCCGCAAGCCCGGCTCGCGCAAGGCCAAGGCCGACGCCGGCAAGGACAAGGACGACGAGGACGCCAAGGACGACAAGGACGAGGAGGCCGACGAG
>JBJTIJ010000285.1:0-22620 GCA_046094945.1 Planctomycetia bacterium
CGGCTGGGCCTGCCCGTGGACGGTGCCGGCACGCTGCCGCCGGCGGGCGCCGACCCGCTGGCGCTGCCCTGGCTGCGCGCCGACGCGCGCGTCGTGGACGGCCTCACGCTGGCGGCCACGCAGCCGCCGGCCGGCGGCGTGCGCCTGGAGGCGCGCTTCGCCACGCTGGAGGCCGCCGCGCGCGGCGGCCTGTTCCACGGCTGCGAGGTGGCGCTGGAGCGGCGCGGGCCGCGCCAGCTGCGCTTCACGCTGCGCCCGCCCTGGCAGCGCAGCGGCCCGGGCAGCGACGACGCGCTGGGCGGCCTGCCGCAGGCCAGCCTCGCGCCCTTCGCCGACGACCTCGCCCAGCTGGCCTACACCTTCACGGTCACCTTCCCGCTGGCGGTGTCGCAGGCCAACGGCGTGCGCAGCGCCGACGGCCGCAGCGTGACGTGGACGCTGCGCGGCCGCGCCGACGCCGTGCCCGGCGAGCCGGCCGAGGCCTGGCTGGAGCTGCCGCCCGGCAGCGAGGTGGAGCTGCTCACCTTCCGCCACCGGCCCGACCTCGCGCGCCTCGCCCGCCGCCTGTGCGTGCCCGCGCCCGAGGACACGCCGCAGGAGCTGCTGGACCCCGACGGCGCGCCCGTGCCGCGCCAGCCCGTGTCGCGCTAGCCCTCGCCGAGCCGCTTGAGCTCGGCCAGGCGCTGCAGCGCCTCCAGCGGCGTGAGGCGCTCGATGTCCACCGCGCGCAGGGCCTCGAGGGCCGGGTGCGGCGGCGGGGGGGCGAAGAGGCCCAGCTGCAGGTCGCGGGGCGGCGGCGCCTGCACGGGCACGGGCGCGGCCAGGCCGGCGGCGGCGCTGCCCTGCGCGCGCTCCAGCGTGGACAGCACCTCGCGCGCGCGCGCCACCACGGCGTCGGGCACGCCGGCCAGGCGCGCCACGTGGATGCCGTAGGAGCGGTCGGCGCAGCCGGGCTGGATGCGGCGCAGGAAGACGATCTCCTCGCCCCACTCGCGCACGGCCACGTTGAGGTTGAACACGCTGGGCAGCTGCTCGGCCAGCTGCGTGACCTCGGCGTAGTGGGTGGCGAAGAGCGTGCGCGCGCCCAGCACCTCGCTGAGGTACTCGGTCACGGCCCACGCGATGGCGATGCCGTCGAAGGTGCTGGTGCCGCGCCCGATCTCGTCGAGGATCACGAGGCTGCGCTCGCTGGCCTGGCGCAGGATGAGCGCCGCCTCGCTCATCTCGACCATGAAGGTGGACTGCCCGCGCGCCAGGTCGTCCTCGGCGCCCACGCGCGTGAAGATGCGGTCGACCAGGCCCACGCGGGCGCGCTGGGCCGGCACGAAGGAGCCGGCCTGCGCCAGCAGCACCAGCAGGGCGGCCTGCCGGATGTAGGTGCTCTTGCCGGCCATGTTGGGGCCGGTGATGAGCGCGATGCGCCGCTCGGCGTCCAGCAGCACGTCGTTGGGCACGAAGCGCTCGCCGCCCGTGAGCAGGGCCTCCACCACGGGGTGGCGCGACTCGCGCAGCTCGAGCGTGCGGTCCTCGAGGATCTCCGGCCGCACCCAGTCGCGCGCCGCGGCCACCTCGGCCAGCGAGGCCAGCACGTCGACCTCGGCCAGCACCGCCGCCGTGGCCTGCAGCGGGGCCATGCGGTCGGCCACGGCCTGGCGCAGGGCCACGAAGAGCCGGCGCTCGAGCTCCTTGGCGCGCTCGTCGGCGGTGAGCACCTTCTTCTCGTGCTCGTCGAGCTCGGGCGTGACGTAGCGCTCGGCGTTCGTCAGCGTCTGCTTGCGCACGTAGCCGGGCGGCACCTTGTCGCGGTGCGCGTGCGTCACCTCGAGGTAGTAGCCGAAGACCTTGTTGTAGCCCACCTTGAGCGACGGGATGCCCGTGCGCGCCGATTCCGAGGCCTGGTAGGCCGCGATCCAGTCCTTGGCGTTGCGCGCCAGCCCGCGCAGCTCGTCGAGCTGCGCGTCCACGCCGGGGCGCACGAGGCCGCCCTCGCCGATGGTCGGCGGCGGGTCGTCCACCAGCGTGGCCAGCAGGCGCTGGGCCAGGTCGTCGAAGGTCTCCAGGCGCTGGCGCAGGTCGGCCAGCGTGCGCGAGTAGGCGCCGGCCAGCGGCGCCAGCACGCGCGGCAGCGCCACGAGGCTGTGGCCCAGCGCCAGCAGGTCGCGCGGCGAGGCGCGCTGCGTGGCCACGCGCGCCAGGATGCGCTCGAGGTCGCGCACGTCGGCCAGCGCGGCGCGCTCGTCGCGGCGCAGGAAGGCGTCCTGCACCAGCTCCTCGACGCCGTCGAGCCGGCGCTGGATGGCCTCGCGGCTGGTGAGCGGGGCCAGCAGCCAGTCGCGCAGCATGCGCCCGCCCATGGGCGTCTTGGTGCGGTCGACCACCGCGATGAGCGTGGCCTCGCGCGAGCCGTCGGCGCGCTCGACGATCTCCAGGCGCCGGCGCGTGCTGCGCTCGAGCACCATGGTGCCCTGCGGGTCGTGGCGCTCGATGCGCGTGACGTGGCCCAGCGAGGTGCGCTGCGTCAGGCGCAGGTACTCCAGCGCCGCGCCGGCCGCGGCCACGCTGGGCGGCGTGCGGTCGAGCCCGAAGGCCTTGAGCGTGGCCACGCGGAAGTGCTCCTGCAGCGCGCGCTCGGCCGACTCCTCCTCCATGGTCCACGGCGGCACGGAGGTGACCGCCACGCGCGGCAGCACGGCCTTGATGCGCGTGCCCCAGGCGCTGCCCTCCTCGCCCTCGGGCAGCAGCACCTCGACGGGCGCCACGCGTGCCACCTCGTCGAGCACCGCCTCGGGCTCGACGTCGGCCACCACGAAGCGGCCCGTGCTCAGGTCCACCCAGGCCAGGCCGGCCTTGCGGCGCCGCTCGCGCGGGCCCGGCGCGCGCAGTGCCAGCAGGAAGTTGCTGGCGCGCGGGTCGAGCGCCTCGTCCTCGGTGAGCGTGCCCGGCGTGAGCACGCGCACCACGTCGCGCTCGATGACGCCCTTGGCCTCGGAGGGGTCGGTGAGCTGCTCGCAGATGGCCACCTTGAAGCCCTGCGCGAGCAGGCGCCGCAGGTAGGCGTCGGCGGCGCGCACCGGCACGCCGGCCATGGGCCCCTTGCGCTCGCGGTCGCGCGCCGTGAGCGTGAGGCCCAGCGCCTCGGCGGCCACCTTGGCGTCGTCGTGGAACAGCTCGTAGAAGTCGCCCATGCGGAAGAACAGCAGCGCGTCGGGATGGCGGCGCTTGGCGGCCGCGTACTGCGCCATCGCCGGCGTCTCGGCGGCGGGCGGCGGGGGGCTCTCGGGCGCGCTCATGGGGCGGCGAGGCTAGCACCCCGCGTGGACCGCGCACGGCGGCCGCCCCGGCAGGCGCCGCCGGGCGGTGGAGAAGCCGGGGAGAAGCCGTGGAGGCGCCACGCTGCCGCCGCCGCCCGCAGCGCCGCGGGCCTAGCGCGGCGGGCGCGGGCCCGTGATGCGCGTGTCGAGGAAGTGCACCTGCGAGCCGCCCTCGGGCACGCCCGTCACGGGGCTGCTGCCGCGCCGGTCGCTGAAGGCGTTGCTGAAGGCCACCGGCACCGGCGTGAGCGTGCCGTCGGCCTCGGGGCGGAAGGCGTAGAAGAGCAGGTGCGGCTCGCTGCTGGCGCCGCTGTTGCCCACGCGCCCGATGGGCTGGCCGGCGCGCACGTGCGTGCCCTTGGCGATGCGCAGGTGGCTGGCGCTGTGCTGCTTGAGGTGCAGGTAGGCGCTGTAGGTGCCGTCGGCGTGCTTGAGCACGATGCGGTTGACGGGCGTGAACACGCACACCGCCGCGGCCGACTCGGCGCCGCTGCGGTCGGGCTGGTGGTCGCAGAAGTCCACCACGTCGCCGTCGGCCACCGCGTACACCGACTTGTCCCAGGCGAAGTAGGAGCGGTTGTCGCTCACGTCGCCCTCGTAGGTCTGGCCGTCCTTGAGCACCACGAAGTGGTAGGCGTAGCGCGAGCGCAGCTGCAGCAGGTTGGCGTGCGCGCGGCCCTCGGCGGGGCCGTTGGCCAGCTGCCACTGGTCCAGCACCGGCCCGCGGCAGGTGAAGGGCTCCACGCTGCTCACCGGCAGGTCGAGCGCGGCGCTCACCGGCTCGCCGTCCAGCCGCGCCTTGAGGCGCAGGCTCACGGTGCCGCCGCGGAAGCCGGGCGGCACGTCCAGGCGCTGCACGAAGGGCCACAGTGCGGGGCCTGCGCCGTCCTCGACGCCGCCGCTCCACGCCTGCGGCACGCCGCCGGTGTTGCCGTCGCTGACCGCGGCGCTGCCCTCGACCTCGCTGAGGGTGCCGCCGGCCAGCAGCTGCACCTGGCCCACCACCACGATGCTGCGCCGCCCGTCGGCGTAGGGCACGGCGTCCAGGCGCCCGTGCACGCCCAGCCCCAGCGGCCAGGGCGCGGGCTCGGCCTTGCGCGTGGTGGGCGCGCCGGCCTCGGCCAGCGCGGCGCTGGCGGCCACGAAGCCGTCGCCGGCCTCCAGCACGGCCAGCGCGTCGAGCGCGGGGCCCAGCACGCGCAGCGGCTCGGCCATGCCCAGCGCGAGCTCGCCGCGCGCGGGCACCTCCAGCGGGCCGGGCACGAGCCCCGCATCGGGCAGCAGCGTGAGCCAGCCACCGGCCGAGCGCAGCCACAGGCTGCCGCGGCGCACCGCCAGCGGCGCCTCGCCGGGGTTGGCCAGCCGCAGCGCCGCCTTCACGGCGTGCTCGCCCAGCGAGCCACCGCCGGGCTGGCGCACCGCCTCCAGCGTGGCCTCCAGCGCGGAGGGGTGCGCGGGGGCGCGCACCGCGGCCGGGGCCGGCGCGGGCGCGGCGCCCGGCACCGACTCGGGCGCGGCCGGCGCCGCCGGCGGCTCCTCGGCCGCCAGCGGGCGGGCGCCGCGCAGCACGCCCAGCGCGGGCAGGGCCGCCAGCGCCGCGAGGGCGGCCAGGCGGGCGAGGCCTGCCAGGCTGGCCTCGAGGGAACCGGTGGCCTTGAGCGAACCGGTGGCCGGGCGAGCCGCAGTGGCCTCTCGAGCAGGGTCGGGCCGCGACGGCAGGGTGGGGGGCAGGCGCATGGCGGCGATCTTCGCATGCGGGCCTGCCCGCTGCACGAGGCCGGCACGGCCCGCCGCCCCGCGCAGCCGGGGCCGTACCATGCGCGCATGAGCGACGACGACGCGCCCGTGCCGCCCGACACGCCTGCGTCGCTGCCCCCGCCGCGCATGCCGGCCGGCGCCGGCGACGCGCGCGAGCTGCTGCGGCGCCTGCCGCAGGTGGGCAGCGTGGCCGAGGCGCTCACGGCCGAGCACCTGGCCTTCGCGCCGCGCGAGGAGTGGGCCGAGGAGCTGCGCCAGGCCGTGGCCGAGCTGCGCGCGCGCGTGCTCGCCGGCGACCTGGGCCCCGTGGCGCTGGGCTCGGCGGCCCAGCCCGGGCGCCTGCTGGCCGCCGCGAAGAAGCGCATCGAGCGCCGGCGCGACCCCGGCTGCGTGCGCGTGGTGAACGCCACCGGCGTCGTGCTGCACACCAACCTGGGCCGCGCCGCGCTGCCCGCCGCGGCCATGGAGGCGCTGGCCGAGCACGGGCGCGGCTACCAGCTGCTGGCCGCCGACCGGGCCACGGGCGAGCGTGCGCCGCGCGAGCGGCACGTCGAGCGCCTGCTGCAGCGGCTGGTGGGCTGCGAGGCGGCCACGGTGGTGAACAACAACGCCGCCGCCACGCTGCTGATGCTGGCCTCGCTGGCGGCCGGGCGCGAGGTGATCGTCTCGCGCGGCCAGCTGGTGGAGATCGGCGGCGCCTACCGCATCCCCGAGGTGATGGTGCAGGGCGGCGCGCGGCTGGTCGAGGTGGGCACCACCAACCGCACGCACCTCAAGGACTACGAGAACGCCATCACGCCGCAGACGGCGCTGATCCTGCGCGTGCACACCAGCAACTACCGCGTCGAGGGCTTTGCGGGCGAGGTGCCGCTGGCCGACCTCGTGCGGCTGGGCCGCGCCTACGGCGTGAAGGTGGTGGACGACCTGGGCAGCGGCGCGCTGCTCTCGCTGGCCGGCCGCGGCCTGCCGGGCGACGAGCCGCTGGTGGCCGAGAGCCTCGCGGCCGGCGCCGACCTCATCACCGCCTCGGGCGACAAGCTGGTGGGCGGGCCGCAGGCCGGCCTGCTGCTGGGCACGCGCGAGTGCGTGGCCATGGCGCGCGCGCACCCGCTCTACCGCGCGCTGCGCGCCGACAAGCTGCGGCTGGTGGCGCTGGAGGCCACGCTGCGCCTGTTCCTGCACCCCGACACGCTGCCCCAGACCCATCCCACCACGGCCATGCTGGTGGCGGCGCCCGCGGTGCTGGAGGCGGCGGCGGCGCAGCTGGCGGGGCGCCTGGCGGCGCTGCCGGCGCTGCGCGCGGGCGCGGCCACGGCGCGCAGCGAGGCGGCTGCCGACGCGGTCGGGGCGGGCTCGCTGCCCACGGTGGAGCTGCCGGGCGCCGCCGTGGCGCTGGTGGCGCGCGACGTGGAGGCCGGCGAGCTGGCCCGGCGCCTGCGCGCCGCCCCCGTGCCCGTGTTCACCACGGTGGCCGGTGGCGCGGTGCACCTGCACGTGCGCACGCTGCTGCCGGGCGACGAGGACGACGTGCTGCGGGCCGTCGCCGCGGCGCTGGCGCCGGCCTGACGCCCCGTCCCCCGCGCCACCCCCTCGCTACCCTGTCCATCCATCCACGGAGGTGCACGTGTTCTCGCGCGAGCGCAAGATCCGGCTCACCGAGTACGCCGCAGCGGGCGGCTGAGCGGCGAAGGTGGACAAGGCGCGCCTCTGCGCCTTGCTCGCCTCCGTGCGCGTGCCGCACGACCCGCGGGTGCTCGTCGGGACGTCCACCTCGGACGATGCGGGAGTGGTACGCCTTGCGCCCGGCCTCGCGCTGGTGCAGACGGTGGACTTCTTCCCGCCCATGGTGGACGACCCCGAGGACTTCGGGCGCGTGGCCGCCGCCAACAGCCTCAGCGACGTCTACGCCATGGGCGGCACGCCGCTCTCGGCCGTCTCGATCCTGGGCCTGCCCGACGGGCTGCCGCCCGAGGCGGCCGCCGGCATCCTCAACGGCGCCATCGCCACCTGCCAGGAGGCGGGCTGCGCCTTCGTGGGCGGCCACACGGTGAGCGACCGCGAGGTGAAGTTCGGCCTGTGCGTGACGGGCACGGTGGACCCCGAGCACATCGCCACCAACGCGGGCCTGCAGGTGGGCGACCGGCTGGTGCTGACCAAGCCGCTGGGCAGCGGCTACCTCAACACGGCCGCCAAGCGCGGCGCGCTGCCCGCCGGGCTCGAGCAGGAGCTGGTGCGCCTGATGGCCACGCTCAACCGCGCGGCCGCCGAGGCCATGGGCGAGGTGGGCATCGGGCCCGGCGGCGTGCACGCGGCCACCGACGTGACGGGCTTCGGCCTGCTGGGCCACGCGCTGGGCATGGCCGAGGCCTCGCGCGCCAGCGTGCGCATCGAGGCCGCCGCCGTGCCGTGGATCCCGGGCCTGTCGGGCTTCCTGGGCCGCAAGTTCGTGTGCGGCGGCCTCACGCGCAACATGGAGTACGCGCAGCCGCGCGTGCTGTGGACCGGCGGCAGCGACGACCAGCGCGCGGTGCTGGCCGACCCGCCGACCAGCGGCGGCCTGCTCATCGCCGTGGCCCCCGGCCGGCTGGGCGCGCTGCTCTCGGCGCTGGAGCGCCGCGGCGTGGGCACGCGCGCGGTGGTGGGCGAGGTGCACGCGCGCGGCACGCACCTGCTGGAGGTGGCATGAGCGCAGGCAGCCTGCAGTCGGCCTGGTTCCGCGAGGCCACGCAGGCGCTCGCGCGCCTGGAGCGCGAGGCGCAGGGCGAGGTGCAGGCGGCCGCCGAGCTCACCGCCACGCGCATGGCGGCCGGCGGCGCGCTGCACCACTTCGACACGGGCCACACGGCGCGCGAGCCCGTGCGGCGCGCCGGCGGGCTGGTGGCGCTGCACGCCATCGAGGTCGACTACCGCCTGCAGCACCCGCTGCCGCCGGGGCGCGAGCCCGGCGGGCTCAAGCAGTCGTACTACTACGACAGCGAGGAGCTGGGCCGCATGGTGGCCCAGCGCAGCCACCTGCGCGCCGGCGACGTGCTGTGGCTGGTGTCCAACTCGGGCCGCGAGGCCTTCCCGCTGGCACTGGCGCTGGAGGCGCAGGCGCGCGGCGTGGCGGTGGTGGCCGTCACCTGCGTGGCCTTCAGCCGCGCCGCCGAGGCGCGCCACCCCAGCGGCAAGCGCCTCTACGAGGTGGCCGAGCGGGTGATCGACACGCGCGGCCCGGTGGGCGACGCCAGCGTGCCGGTGCCGGCGCTGGGCACGCCCATCGCGCCGCTCTCGGGCCTGCTCAACGTGGCCGCCTGCTGGGCCCTGACGGCGGCCACCATCGAGGCGCTGCTGGCGCGCGGCGTCACGCCCAGCGTCTACCGCAGCGTCAACCTGCCCGACGGCTTCGCGTGGAACGACCGCGTCGAGGCCGCCTACCGCGCGCGCGGCATCTAGC
The DNA here is from genome assembly GCA_046094945.1 of Planctomycetia bacterium. GTDB lineage: Bacteria > Planctomycetota > PLA2 > PLA2 > JAEUHO01 > CAXQZU01. The sequence continues at coordinate 8,506 of JBJTIJ010000285.1, forward strand.
GCCGCCGGCCCAGGGGCCCGCGCGCGTGGCCTGCGCGCGTGGCCTGCGCGCGCGCCTACGGCGCGGCGGCGTCTGCGGCCAGCAGCAGCGCCTTGAGCTCGGCGTAGTTGGCCGGCACCGAGAGGTCGGGCGCCGGGAGGTTGTAGACCGCGTGCACGCGCCCGGCCCGGTCGAGCACCACGCAGTCGCGGTTGGTCACCTGCCAGAGCGCCCACACGCCGGCGCTGGAGGTGTCCTGCGTCCAGGCCAGCGTGCGCCCGGCCATCATCGTGGCGTTGCCCGCCTCGTAGCCGGCCTCGTTGGTGCCGCGCCCGTCCACCGTCACGCCGCCCGCCACGATCTCCGCGCACAGCTGGTCGAGGTACCCGAACTGGGCCTGGCAATAGCTTCAGGTGGCGTGGCCGAAGTACCAGGCGCTGGCGCGCCCCAGCGAGAGGCCGGGGCCCACCGGCTGCTGGAAGGAGGGCGAGGCGCTGTTGATGTCGGTGAGCTGCCAGGCGTCCGGCACCTCGCCCAGCACCAGCCCGCCGGCGGGCGGGGGCGGCGAGGGCGTGCTGCTGCCGCCGCCGCCGCAGGCGGGGGCCAGCAGCAGGCACAGCAGCACGGCCATCAGGCGGGCGGGGCGCATGCCCCCAGCCTAGCCGCACGCGCACGGCCTGCCCGCGGCGGGCGGCGTGCCGGCCGGCGGCGTGCCGGCTGGCCGTGCGCCCCGCGTCCGGCCCCCGGGCACAATCGGCGCATGCGCGTGATCTCCTGGAACGTCAACGGCCTGCGGGCCTGCGCCGGCAAGGGCTTCGGCCGCTGGCTGGAGGGCAGTGCCGCCGAGGTGGTGGGCCTGCAGGAGGTGCGTGCCCGCCCCGAGCAGGTGCCCGCCGAGGTGGCGCGCCCGCCGGGCTGGCACGTGCACCTCGTGGCCGCCGAGCGGCCGGGCTACAGCGGCGTGGGCCTCTACGCGCGCCGCGAGCCCGACGACGTGCAGGTCGCGCTGGGCGAGCGGCGCTTCGACGCCGAGGGCCGCCTGCAGCTGGCGCGTTTCGGCCGGCTGGTGGTGGCCAACGCCTACTTCCCCAACGGCAACGGCAAGGACCGCGACAACAGCCGCATCCCCTACAAGCTCGACTTCTACCGCACGCTCTTCGACGTGCTGGAGCGCCAGCGCCGCGCCGGCCGGCGCGTGCTGGTGATGGGCGACTTCAACACCGCGCACCGCGAGATCGACCTGGCCCGCCCGCGCGAGAACGTCGAGACCAGCGGCTTCCGGCCCGAGGAGCGCGAGGAGCTCGACCGCTGGCTGCGCGCCGGCTGGGTGGACACCTTCCGCGCCTTCGAGCCCGGCCCGGGCCACTACTCGTGGTGGTCGCAGCGCGGCGGCGCCCGCGCGCGCAACGTGGGCTGGCGCATCGACTACGTGCTGTGCTCGCCCAGCGCGCGGCCCTTCCTGCGCGGCGCCTTCATCCACCCGCACGTGCAGGGCTCGGACCACGGCCCGGTGGGGGTGGACCTCGACGCACGCGTGCTGCGGCGCTAGGGCCGCGCGCGCCAGCGCCGGCCCGCTCGCGCCAGCACCGGCCCGCTCGCGGCCGCGCTAGATCACCATGCGCTCGGGGTCCTTGCGCGGCTGGCCTGCCAGCAGCGGCGCCAGCGCGAAGGCCTCCAGGTCGAAGAGCGGCTGCGCGCCCGTGAGCAGGTCGGCGATGGCGCGCCCCGCGGCCGGCGCGTGCATGATGCCGTGGCCCGAGAAGCCCGAGGCGTGCACGAGGCCCGGCAGGCGCGGGTCGGGCCCCAGGATGGCCTTGTCGTCGGGCGTGACCTCGTAGTAGCCGCAGGTGACGTGCTGCACGCCGCCCTCGTCGGCCAGCCACGGCATGAACTCGGCCAGCGCGGCCAGCACCTCCACGCCGTAGTCCTCCACGCCGCGTCCGTAGCCGGGCTCGATGACGTCCTGCTCGCGCTCCAGCCGCGGGCCGTCCTGCGGCGGCGGCGGGTAGCCGTGGCTGCCCGCGGGCCGCTGGGGCCGCTCGTCCCAGCCCATCAGCAGCCCGTTGCTCTCGGGCCGCGCGTAGGGGCCCAGGTCGCCCACCACCAGCGGGAAGTGCTCGACGCGCCGGCCGGCGAACTGCGGCGTGACGTAGAGGTAGCGCTTGACGGCCACCACGGGCACGGGCGCGCCGGCGCGTGCCGACACCTCGCGCGCCCACCAGCCGGCGCACAAGACCACCTGCCGGCAGGCGATGCGGATGCTGCCGTTGACCACCACGCCGGCCACGCGGCCGCCCTCGACCACGATCTCGGTCACCTCGGCCTGCTGGCGCACCACCGTGCCGCGGCGCCCTGCGGCCAGCGCGTAGCCCGAGGCGATCTCGCTGGGGCGCAGGAAGCCGTCGCTGGGGCACCACGTGGCGCCGGCCAGTGCGTCGACCGCGAAGGCGCCCTCGAGGCCCGGCAGGCGGTCCACCTCGTCGGGCGCCAGCGCGCGCACGTCGGCCAGCCCCTGCGACTGCTGGAAGCGCACGCGCTCGCTGGCCGCGGCGAAGTCGTCGCGCTCGCGGTACAGGAACAGGTAGCCGTTGGCGTGGAACACCGGCTCCACGCCCATGTCGGCGGCGAAGCGCTGGTAGGCCTCGCCGCTGTAGCGGCTCATCTTCACGTGCTCGACGCTGCTGAACTGCTGGCGGAAGGCCGCCGCCGAGCGGCTGGTGCTGCCGGCGGCGATGGCCGTCTTCTCGAGCAGCACCACCGAGAGGCTCGAGCGCGTGGCCAGGTGCCAGGCCACCGAGGCACCGATCACGCCGGCGCCCACCACCACCACGTCGGCCCGATCGGGGTAGGGACCGGGCACGCGCAGCCTCCGCCACCCGCGGCCGGTACGGCGCGGGAGGCCGGATCATCGGGCATCCCGCCCCCACGGCCAGAGGCGCGCGGGCCGCGCGCCCGGCGCCCGGGCCGGGCGCGCCGTGCCGGCGGCACGCTGCGCGCGCCAGCAGCCCCACGCTGCGGCGGCGCCCAGCAGCAGGCCGGCCAGCACCAGCGCGCCGCCCAGCCACTGCGCCGTGCGCGCGCGCGCGGCCGCCTCGTCGGGCCCCGGCGGCCGCTCGGGCGCGGCCTGCGCCAGCGCGGCCCCTGCCCGCGTGGCTTCAGCCAGCGCTGTAGGCGAGCCGCTGCGCGAGGCCACCTCCAGCCGGCCCGTGCCGGCGCGCGGCAGGCCGGGCGGGGCCGTGTCCGGGCCGCTGGCAGGGCCGGGCGGGTGCGCGGCGCGCTGGCGTGCGCGCGCGCCGTGGGCGCGCAGCGCCTCGGCCTCCGGGACCGGCTCGCCGGCCAGCGCCTCGATGCGTGCCAGCAGCTCGTCGGCGAGGTCGGGCTGCCCGAGCGCCTGCGCCACGCGCACGGCCGGCAAGAGGCCACCCCACAGGCCGGCGTGGCGCCAGGCCGCCTGCACGAGGTGCGGGTCGTCCAGCGCGAGCCGGTAGATGGCCAGCGCCTGCGCCAGCGCGCCGGCCTGCAGCGCGCAGGAGGCCGAGCACAGCAGGTAGCTGCCTGCCTGCGTGTTGCCGGCCAGCGCGGCGTGCAGCGCGGCCACCTCGCGGGCGAAGCCCGGGCCCGGCACGGCGCTGCCCGGGCGCAGCAGGCCGGTGGGCGAGAGCAGGCCGTGGGCGAGGTGCAGCTGCCAGAAGGCCAGCCGCGCCTGTGTCTCGTCGTCGCCGGCCAGGCGCTGGCCCTCGGCCGCGTGCCGCTGCGCCGCGGGCGTGCGCCCCGCGCGGTAGCACAGCAACGCGGCCTGCTCGTGCAGCCGGGCGGGCGCGCCCCAGGCCGGCTGAGGTTCGGCCGCCATGCTCTCGGCCCACATGCAGGCCGTGGGCAGGTCGCCTTCCAGTGCCGCGTGCTGCAGCAGGGCCGGGGGCGCCAGCGTGCGGATGCGCTCGCGGGCCCAGGCATCGAGCGCGGCCTGCGGGTCGCCGGGCCGCGGCGCCGGCCGCTCGAGGAACAGCCAGGCGCGCGCGCCCAGCGCCAGCGCGTCGGGCGCGAGGTGCTCGCCCAGCGCCAGGTCGAGCAGCGAGAGCCGCACCAGCGCATCCAGCGGGTGGGCGTCGTCGAGCGCCGCCAGCGCGGCCCGCAGGCAGGCCTCGGCCCGCGCTACGGCTTCTGCTGCAACGGCTCCTGCTGCAACGGCTCCTGCGGCAACGGGTGCCACGGGGACAACGGGGACATCGGGAGCCGCGCTCGAGGCGCGTGCAGCACGGGCAGCGGCCGGCAGCGGCACGCGCAGCAGCGAGCGCCAGGCCTCGGCCGCACTGGCGTAGAGCGCGCCGCGTTGCACGTCCGCCGCCGTGCGCCCGGCGCAGGCCTCGGCCGCCTCGGCCCAGGCAGCGCGTGCCGCGGGCGACTCGACGTGCAGCGGGTCGGGGGCGTAGGGCGGGTAGCCGTCCAGCCGGGGCAGCGTGTGCGCGGGCAGGCTCGCGTGCAGCGCCACGCCCTCGCCGGCCTGCGCGGTCGGCGTGGCGCAGGGGCCGACCCCCAGCAGGCCGCCGAGCAGGACGCCGAGCAGGCCAGCGAGCCAGGCGCCGCGCCGGACGCTGCGCGTGGCGTGCGCAGCGGCCCGGGGCAGCGCGGCCCCGAGGGCGCGCCTGCCCAGCGGGCGCGCCAGCGGGCGCGCCAGCGAGCGGGCCGGCGGGCGGGCCAGGGGACGGCTCACGCCGGCGCCGCTCACCGCAGCACCTGCGTCGTGCTGGGCTCGGCCGGAGCAGGCGCCGCCGGCGGCACGGGACCGGCGGGTGGCACGGGATCGGCCGGCGGCACGGGCGCCAGCGGCGGCAGCAGCGCAGGCAGCGGCGGCAGCGCACCCGTGGGCGGCGGCGGCAACGCGCCCGAGCCCGCGGGCAGCGGCCCGGGGATGGGCTCGGCGGGCTCGTCCTCTTCCCACGGCAGCCGCACGCCGGGCTCGCGGTGCAGGAGAGGCTCGTCAAGCAGCGGGGCGACGGGCGCCGGCTCCACCGGGTCGTGCAGGTTCGCCGGCACCACCGGCGCCGGCACCACCGGCACGGGCAGCACGGGCACGGCCGCCGGGGAAGGCGTGAGCGCGGGCGCCGGGCGCGGGCGCGGGAAGGTGCCCAGGTCGGTGGGGGCCGCGCTGCCGTCGCAGGGCGCGTCCCAGAGCCGGAAGCGCACGCCGATGCTGGCCTGCCGGCGCAGCGTGACGCGCTCGCGCCCGCAGCCCACCAGCACCTCGCCGCGCAGGTGCACCTCGTCGCCCGTGAGCTGGTTCTTCGTCCACCACGCGTAGCGGCGCGTCACGTCCAGCTCGAGGTCCAGCGTGAGCTCGGCGAGCTCGAACCAGCCCTCCCAGTCCAGCACGTGGCCTGGCGCGGCCTCGATGCGCTGCGTCACCTCGCGCACCTCGTGCAGCGAGCGCCCGTGGGTGACGCCCACCTTGAGCCCGGCGCTGGCCTTGAGCGCCACCAGCGCCACCTCGGCCTGCACCTCGCCCTCGACCTTCCAGTCGGTGCTGTCGCCGTCGCCAAGGCTCACCGAGACGCTGGCATCGGTGGCGCCCCACGGGCAGTTGCACACCGTGCCCGTGCCGCGCAGCACCATCCACGACTTGCCCAGCCGGGCCACGGGCGTGGTGCCCAGCGCGTAGGTGCAGGCGTCGCCGTCGACGTGCAGCGTGTCGCTGCGCCGCGTGCCCCAGCGGTCCTCGCGCACGTAGAGCGCGTAGCCCGGCTGGCCGGAGAGGCTGGCCTCGGTGGGGGCGGCACACGTGGCGCAGGCGTCGGCCTGCGCGGCGCGCAGCGGCAGGCCCGCGGCCAGCAGCAGCCGGGCCAGCAGCAACAGCGCCAGCACGCGGCCCACGCGCGCGCGCCGGCCGTGCCCGTGCCAGGACCGTGAGGGGGACGCGTGCGGGGGGAGGCAGGACGCGGGAAGGTGCGCCACGGCAACGTGGGAGGCGGCCACGGGAACGTACGGCATGCGGGGACTCCGGGGGCGGGCCCAGCGAGGCCCGTCGAGCCCTCCTCGCGCGCCGGCCCTGGCCGGTCACGCGTGCGTGCACGTGGGGCGCGACCTGCGGCGCGCCCCGGCTGCACCTGAGCCGGCCGCATGCACATCGGCGTGCGCGTCCCCGTGCGCAGCGGCGCGCAGCCCGGCCTAGGGCCGCCCGCCGTCCACGGGCAGCACCAAGCCCGTGAGCCAGGGCTGGGTGGCCAGGAAGCAGGCGGCCTCCGCCACGTCCTCGGGCGTGCCCCAGCGGCCCAGCAGCGTGGTGGCCGCGATGCGGGCGTGCTCGTCGGCCGCCAGGCCCTCGGGCGGCAGCACCGGCCCGGGGGCCACCGCGTTGACGCGCACCTCGGGGGCGAAGGCGCGCGCCAGGCCCTGCGTGATGCTGGCCACGGCCGCCTTGCTGGCGCTGTAGGGGATGGCGCTGGCGTAGGCCTTGCGCGCCGAGGCGCAGGCCACGTTGACGATCGCACCCCCGCCGCGCGCCCGCATGCGCGGGGCCAGGTGCGCGCCCAGCAGCCAGGCGCTGCGCGCGTTGGTGGCCATCAGGCGGTCGAAGGCCTCGGCGTCGGGCGTCGCCGGCGGCGTGCGCTCGAAGAGCCCGGCGTTGTGCACCAGCAGGTCCAGGCCGCCGCTGGCCTGCCAGGCCTGCTCGCACAGGCGCGCCAGCGCGGCCGGGTCGGCGAGGTCGGCGGCCAGCACGTGGGCCGGCGTGCCGCGCGCGGCCAGCTCGGCCGCCAGCGCGCGCGCCGCCGCCTCGCCGCGGTGCGCGTGCAGCACCAGCCGTGCGCCCTCCTGCGCCAGGCGCAGCGCCAGCACGCGGCCCAGGCGGCGCGAGGCGCCCGTCACGAGGGCCCAGCGGCCCGCGAGCGGGACCTTGGTCGCGGGGGACGCTGCGGACGCCATGCCACGCAAGGGTAGCGCGGTCGGCGCGTTGCTGGACAGGGGCGCGGGGCCACGGCTAGAACGCCTCGCCTTGGTGCAGGGACGCGCGCCGTGCGCATGCGCCCTGTCCTGACTGCTGCGGCCCGGCGCGCGCGTTGCGCCCCGGCCCGCCCGCTGTGCCTGTACCTGTCGTTCCCTGGAGCCTGCCGATGTCCGATCCGCGTGCGCACGTGGCCCTGCTGGTGGATGTCTCCGACCTGCGTGCGGCGCTGGGCGCCGGCGACGCGCCCGCGGAGGGCTGGGGTGCGGCCAGCGCCGGCGACCTGGCGCGCGCGCTGATGCGCTACGCGGCGCAGGTGGGCCGCGTGAGCATGGCCCGTGCCTACGCCGACTGGTCCACGCTGGGCACGGCCGCGCGCGAGCTGACGGCCGCGCGCCTGCAGCCGGTGCTGGTGCCGGCCACCGTGGCCGGCGACGACCGCTCGCACGTGCAGCTGGCCGTGGACGCGCTGCAGGCGCTGTTCGCCGGCGACGAGCCCGACGCCTTCCTGCTCGTGACCAGCGACCCCACCATGCTGCCCCTGGTGCAGGCGCTGCGCGCCGACGGCAGCGAGGTGATCGTGGTCTCGCCGCAGGCCGTCGCCGACGACGAGCTCAAGGGCGAGGCCGACCGCTTCGTGACCCTGGAGGACGTGCTGTCGGGCGCGGCGGCCGAGCCGGCCGCGGCGCGCGAGCGCGGCGCCGAGGCCCCCGAGGGGCGCGGCGGCTGGGGCGGCCGCGGCCAGGGCGGCGAGCGCGGCGAGCGCGGCGGGCGCGCGGCGCGCCCGGCCCATCCCACGCCCATCTACGGGCCCGAGGTGGACTTCGCCGCCTACGACTGGGCGCCCTTCGTGCGCCTCATCGACGAGCTCGAGCAGCGCCTGCCCTTCGTGGGCGTGCGCTACCTCGTGAACAAGGTGCTGGCGCCGCACAACTGCGGCACCGACGACCCGCGCCTCAAGCGCGAGCTGATGAACCGCGCGGTGGACGACGGCCTGCTGGAGATGTTCCCCGTCTCCAACGTGGGCGACCGCTCCGACCCGGTGACGGCCTGCCGGCTGGACCGTGCGCACGGCACCGTGGTGGCCGCGCTGGGCAGCACCGACGCCCCGCCGCCCATCTCGGAAGACCCGCTGCGCCGCGCCATCGCGCCCGGCAGCAGCGGCCTGCTGGAGTAGCGCCGCGCGGCCGCCGGCGGCCTAGCGCCGCTCCACGCGCACGTCGGTGCGCGTCTCCATGCCGCCCCCCAGCGGGTTGGCCTCGACGAGGTCGTAGCGGCTCTCGAGCTGCGCGGCGCGCTCGGCGCCCAGCGTGGACTCGATGGCCGCCTGCTGGCCCATCTGCAGGCTGATCACCTCGCCCAGCTTGGGCAGCAGGCGCGGCATGTACTTGGCCATCACCAGCGGGCGGCGCTTGGGGTCGCGCGAGGCCTCGTCCATCTCGCGGCGCATGGTCTCGACCTCGGCGTCGTCCTTGGCCAGCAGGCGCATCATCTTGTCCTGCGTGTCGGCGTAGATGCCGCGCAGCGCCTCTTCCTCGGCGCGGCTCAGCTGCATCTCGCGGGCCGCCTCGGCGAGGTCGGCGCGGCGCTTGGCGGGCTCGCGCGGCTGCCCGGCGCGCGCCTGCTCCTCGCCCGCCTCGCGCAGCGCGCTGGCGTGCGACTCGAGCGCCTTGCCCAGCTCGGCGCGCAGCGCGCTGCGGAACTCCTCGCTGAGCACGCCGCCGGCCGGGGCTGCCGCGGCGGGAGCCGCCGGGAGGCCCGCGGCAGCGAGGCCCTCGCCGGCGGGCGAGGCGCCGCGGCCGTCGAGGGCCGGCCCGCGCGGGGCCAGCGCCGCCAGCGCGGCCTCGATGCGCGCCAGGCGCGCCTCCACCTCCGTGGTGGCGGCGGGGTCGTGGGCGGGCGCCGGCGGCGCGACGAGGTGCGTGACCAGGGCGGTGGTGGCGCCGGCGAGCACGCCGACCACGAGGGGCAGGAACCAGCGATCCATGGCGGGGACCTCCTCCACCGGAGCCTTGAAAGGGTATGTACGCAGCCCGCGTGCCTGCTGTTGGTAGCGTGACCCGCCGGTCCGGGGGCACGCAGGACGGGTGCTCGGCCACCCCCCTCGGGCCTTGACCGCCCCCGTGCGCGGGGGCATTCCTCTCCGTCTCGGGCCCGGCAGGCGGCTGGGCAAGGAGGCAGGCCCCATGATCCGGGTCGAGAATCTCCAGAAGTCGTACGTCGGCGTGCGCGCGCTCGACGGCGTGACCTTCGACATCCCGCAGGGGCAGGTCGTGGGCCTGCTGGGGCCCAACGGCGCCGGCAAGACCACGATGATGCGCATCCTCACGGGCTTCGTGGCGCCCACCGGCGGGCAGGCCTGGGTGGACGGCATCGACGTGCAGGACGACCCCGTCGCCTGCCAGCGCCGCATCGGCTACCTGCCCGAGGGCAACCCGCTCTACACCGACCTGCGCGTGCGCGAGGCGCTGGCCTTCGCCGCCGAGATGCAGGGCCTGCGCGGCGCGGCCGCGCGTGCCGCCATCGCCGAGGCCGTCGAGCAGGTGGGCCTCGCCGACGTCGTGCACCGCACCATCGGCACCTTCTCGAAGGGCTACCGCCAGCGCGTGGGCCTGGCGCAGGCCCTGCTGCACCGCCCGCCGGTGCTGATCCTCGACGAGCCCACCACGGGCCTGGACCCCAACCAGCAGCAGGACATGCGCGACCTCATCCGCCGCCTGGGCCAGGAGCGCACGGTGGTGCTCAGCACGCACATCCTGCCGGAGGTGGAGGCCGTCTGCCAGCGCGCGCTCATCATCGCCAAGGGCCGGCTGGTGGCCGACGGCACCATCGACGAGGTGCGTGCGCAGGGCCGCGGCGAGGCCTGCGCGCTGCTCACCGTGCGCGGCACGCTCGAGCAGGCGCGCGCCGCCTTCGCCCACCTCGCCTTCGTGGCGGGCGTGACGGAGGGCGCGGCGCCCGCGCCGGGCCTGCGCGCGCTGCGCGTGGCGCTGGCCGGGCACGCCGATGCCGACCGCCTCGAGGCGCTGGCGGCGGCCTGCCACGCCGCGCGCCTGCCGCTGTCGCGGCTCGAGCCCAAGGCCGCGCGCCTCGAAGACGTCTTCGCCGTGCTCACCGAGCAGGCGCCGGCCACGACCATGGAGGTGGCATGACCACGTCCCCCCCGACCGCCCTGCCCGGCTGCTGGGCGCAGGCCCGCGGCGTGCTGCGCAAGGAGCTGCGCGCCACGCTGGTGAGCCCCATCCCCTACATCCTCGTGGCGCTGTTCGCGCTGGCCATCTCCTACGTCTTCTTCTACGGCGTGGACGAGCGGCGCAACCCCTCGTTCTGGCTGCTCTCCACCGCCTCGGTGAACACGCTCTTCGGCGTGATCCCGGTGGCCTTCGCGGTGCTGGTGCCCGCGCTCACCATGCGCATGTGGAGCGAGGAGGTGCGCGGCGGCACGCTCGAGACGCTGCGCACCATGCCGGTGAGCGCCGGCGCGCTGGTGCTGGGCAAGTTCCTGGCCTGCTGGGTGCTGCTGGCCGCCTGCCTGCTGGCCACGCTGCCCATCGTGCTCACCGTCAGCGGGCTGGGCGACCTGGACTGGGGCCCGGTGTGGGGCGGCTACGTGGGCGCGCTGTTCCTGGGCGGCGCACTGGTGGCGCTGGGCCTGTGGATCTCGGGCCTGACGCGCCACCAGGTGGTGGCCTTCCTCGTGACGCTGTTCGCCGGCCTGGTGCTGTGCCAGCTGCTCACCTCGATGGCCTCCGACGCCAACAGCGGGCTGGGCCCGCTGTTCCACGCGATTGCGCTCGACGCGCGCTACGACGCGCTGGGCCGCGGCGTGCTCGAGGTGCGCGACCTCGTCTACTTCGCCTCGTTCACCGCGTTCTTCCTCTACCTGAACGCCGAGAGCATCGACAGCCGGAGGTACGCCTGATGTCCTCCTCCCACGCCGACCGTGCCAACAGCCCCGGCAGCCCCGGCAGTGCCAACAGCCCCAGCAGCGGGCCGGCCGGCGGCGCCCGCTCGCGCAGCCAGCAGGTGGCCAGCCTCTCGCTGCTGGCCAGCGGCCTGTTCCTGCTGGTGGTGATCCTGCTCAACGTGGTGGCCGCGCGCACCAGCGCGCGCGTGGACCTGACCGAGGAGGGCCTCTACACGCTCTCGCCCGGCACGCGCGCGCTGCTGGCGCGCCTGCCCGACCCGGCCGCGGTGCGCGTGTTCTGGGGCGGCCTGGAGGCCAGCAGCGAGCTGGTGCGCCGCAAGTACGCCGCGCTGCTCTCCGAGATGGAGGAGGCCAGCGACGGGCGCCTGACGGTGCGCTGGGTGGACGTGTCCAGCGACGCGGGCAAGGACGAGGCGCGCGACGCCGGCGTGCAGAAGTACATGTTCCGCCAGCGCGTGGGCGACAAGGTGGTCAACCAGGAGGGCTACAGCGCGCTGGTGGTGCAGTCGGGCGCGCGCCCGCCGGTGCACATGGAAGCGCTCATCCACCCCCGCCGCGAGCGCCAGTTCGAGTACCTCGTGGCCTCGGCGCTGGTGAGCGCCGGCCGGCGCACGCAGAAGGTGCTGGCCGTGATCGACGGCAGCGCCAGCGCCAGCCCGATGGGCGGCGGCGGCCGCGGGCGCTTCGAGACGCTCAAGAAGGACCTGCGCGGCGAGTACGGCGACATCGTGCAGACCTGGCACAGCCTGGCGCAGCCGCTGGCCGAGAACATCGAGACGCTGCTGCTGCTGGCGCCCTCCAGCCTGGGCGAGGCCGAGGCCTACCACCTCGAGCAGTTCCTGCTGCGCGGCGGGCGCGTGCTGGCCTGCCTCGACCCGGTCAACTTCATCGACTACATGCAGGCGCCCACCGGCGAGGCGCAGGCCTCGGGCCTGGAGGGCTGGCTCGAGCACGTCGGCGTCTCGGTGGGCACCACGGTGGCCGCCGAGTCCACCGCGGCGCTCGACCTCGTCTACCCGGTGTGGTCGGGCTCGCAGGTCGAGGTGAGCAAGTCGGGCTACTGGTTCAAGGTCGAGGCCGAGAACCTCGACGGCCAGCACCCGGCGCTGGGCGGCATGCCGCCCTTCGCCATCTACTGGCCCGCGGCGCTCTCGGTGGACGGCGCGCGCCAGGCCGCCGCGGGGCGCAAGGTGACCGTGCTGGCCTCCACCAGCGCCGGCGGCGTGCGTGTGGGCGACATGGACGCCATCCGCCGCGGCGAGCTGCCCAAGGGCCTGACGCCCGAGAAGATCCCGCTGGCCCTGCTGGTGGAGGGCCCGCTGGAGTCGATGTGGCAGGGCAAGCCCGAGCCGGGCGCGGCGCCGCCGCCGCAGGCCGACCTGCCCGTGATGCCGGGCCTGGTGCCCGGCGCCGGCGACGGCGTGCCGCCGGAGCCCGCCGAGCCCGCAGCGCCGGCTCCCGCAGCGCCCGCGCCGGCGGAGCCGGCGCCCGCGCAGCCGGCCCCCTCCGAGCCCGCGCCGGGCCCCAAGGGCGCGCCGGGCGAGGACGCGCCCGCAGCTCCGGCAGCACCTGGCGCAGCACCTGGAGCAGCCGGTGCCGCGCCGGCGGCGCCGGCTGGCCCGCAGCGCCTCGACAGCGGCAGCATCCGCCTCGTGCTGCTCTCGGATGCCGACGTGCTCAGCGACTACCTCGGCCAGGACAACGGCCTGACCCTGCCGCCGCCCTTCGGCCGCGGCCTGGGCACGGGCGGCAAGGTGGTGGGCGCCAACCTGCTCGACTGGCTGATGGGCGACGATGCGCTGCTCTCGCTGCGCACCAAGGCCGCCCGGCCGCGCGTCATCGAGCGTCCCGAGGACAGCACCCGCAACCTGCTGCAGCTGCTCAACCTCTCGGTGGTGCCGCTGCTGGTGGGCTTCACCGGGCTGGTGGTGTTCCTGCGCCGCCGGTCGCAGGGCTAGGGGAGGAGCGACCGTGAAGAAGATCGAGAGCCTGCGCCGGCGCATCCTGGTGCTGTCGATCCTCGCCGTGGCGCTGGCCGCGGCGTGGGTGTTCCGTCCTGCCGAGGTCACCACCCAGCGCACGGAGGAGCTGCCCGCGCTGGTGGAGGGCTTCACCAGCGACCAGGCCACGCGCATCAGCGTGCAGCAGGCCGGCAGCCTGCAGACGGCGGGCGCGCCGCGCAAGGTGACGCTCGAACGGCGCGCCACGCGCGACGGCGGCTCGGCGTGGGTGGTGACGAGTGCCTTCGGCTACCCGGCCGGCGACGACAAGGTGGCGCGCCTGCTGAGCGAGATCAGCCAGGCCAAGGTGGCCAGCGAGGCCACGCGCCGGGCCGACGCCTTCGAGCAGTACGTGCAGGACGGCGCCTGGATCGAGGTCAAGGTGGAGGACACCGCCGGCAAGGTGCTGGCCGCCTTCGGCGTGGGCAAGACGCTGGAGTCGGAGACGGCGCTGCGCCTGGACACGCCCGCCCCGCGCGTGGTGCGCGTGCGGAACTTCGCCGCGTGGTCGGCGCGCCCCGTGCCCGAGGCGTGGCTCGAGACGCGCATGTTCCCCGACGCCGAGGCGCGCAACCTCGAGCAGCTGGAGATCGTGCAGCGCGTCGAGGTGGACGGCCAGCCGCGCACGCGCACCATCCTGCTGCGCAAGCTGCCGCAGGAGGCCGCCAAGGAGGGCCAGCCGGCGCCCGAGCGCGGCTGGGAGCTGCTGGGCGACGACGGCGGGCCCGCCTCGCGCGCCGAGGTCGAGGACGTGGCGCGCGCGCTCACCGGCCTGATCTTCCAGGACGTCGTGGCGCGCAGTGAGGGCAAGCCCGACGCCAAGTGCGGGCTGGACGCGCCCGAGGTGGGGGCCACCGGCACCTTCGCCAGCAGCGAGCCCGGCAAGCCGGGCGCGCGCATCCGCCTCGCGCTGGGCGCCAAGGATGCCGAGGGCAAGCAGTGGTACGCGCGCCGCGGCAGCGAGGACTGGGTCTTCACCGTGCGCGACGACGACTACTCGACGGGCCGCCTGCGCGCCGACCCGGCCAAGTTCAAGGCCGCCCCCCCGGCGCCGCCCGCGGCCGCGGAGGTGCCGGGCGCGCCGGCCCCGCTGCCCGGTGGCCAGGTCCCGCAGGGCAGCCCCGACGGCGAGCCCGCGCCGGGCCAGCCCAAGTAGCGCGCGCCCCGCGCGGCCCGGCCGCCGCCGGCCATGCGCCGGGCGGGGGCGCCGCGGCCCGGGTCCTGCGCCGTGCCACCCCCGCGCCGGGTATGCTCCCGCGCGATCCGGGGCC
>JBJTIJ010000286.1:0-1016 GCA_046094945.1 Planctomycetia bacterium
CCATGGCGCGGAGCATACCGGGCCCGCGCGCCGGGCGCGCGGGCCCCAGGCGGGGGCGGTATCGTCACGCACCGGCGCCCGCGTGCGCCCCGGAGGCTTCCCCCATGGGCCGGCAGTGGCTGCAGAAGAACCGCGAGATCAACGCCAACAAGCGCGGCAAGATCGTCAACAAGCTGGTGCGCGAGATCTGGGTGGCGGCCAAGTCGGGCGCGCCCGACGTGACGATGAACGCCAAGCTGGCCGTGGCCGTCGAGGCGGCGCGCAAGCAGTCGGTGCCCAACGACACGATCACGCGCGCCATCAAGAAGGGCGCGGGCCTCACCGGCGAGCGCACCGACATCGACCTGGTCACCTTCGAGGGCTTCGGCCCGCACCAGGTGCCGGTGATCGTGGAGTGCCTGACCGACAACAGGAACCGCACCGCGCCCGAGATGCGCGTGCTGTTCCGCCACGGCCAGATCGGCGCGCGCGTCACCTTCCTCTTCAACCACATGGGCATCATCGAGGCCACGCACGAGACCACGGGGCAGGACCTCGAGACGGTGGCCATCGAGGCGGGCGCGCAGGAGGTGGAGCCGCTCGAGCAGGTGCCCGAGGGCCAGCAGGGTGCGCGCTTCTTCACCGAGCGCACCGACCTGGACACCGTCACCAAGGCGCTGCGCGCCGCGGGCTGGTCGGTGACCCTCTCCGAGGTGGGCTACGTGCCCAAGGAGAAGGTGCAGCTGGCGCCCGAGGCGCGCACCGAGGTGGAGGCCTTCCTGGCCGCCATCGACGACAACGACGACGTGCACCGCATCTACGCGGCGCTCTAGCCGCCGCGGGCGCGTCGCGCACGACGTCGCTCGCGACGGTGCGCGCGGCCTCGCGCGCAGCCTGCTACGTGCGCAGGCCCAGCGCCTGCGTGGGCTCAGGCTCGGCGGCCGTCGATCCAGGCGAACGCGGTGGGGCGGGCCGGGCGGGCCTCGCGCTCGCGGGCCAGCTGCTCGAAGCGCGGCGGCAGCGCGCACAGCGTGTCG
>JBJTIJ010000287.1:0-1898 GCA_046094945.1 Planctomycetia bacterium
GCCCCATGGCGCCCGTGCGCCACCGGCGCGCAGGCCTCGGGCGCGCGCGGCCGCGCATGCTGCTGGCGCTGCGGACGCCTGCGCTGCTGGCCACGCTGCTCCGCGCGCTGCTGGGCACGCTGGCGGGGCCGGCCGTGGCCAAGCCCAAGCCGGCCGCGCCCAAGGTGCTGGAGGTGCCCGACGGCGAGGCCCTGCGCCTGCACCTGGAGGGCGACCCCGCCGCGCAGGGCTGGCTCTACCGCCCGCCGGGGCTGGAGGAGCCGGCAGCCACCGAGCCGGTGGCGCTGCTGGTGGCGCTGCACGGCGCGGGCGGCACGCCCAAGACCTTCTTCATGCCGCAGCTCACGCGCGCGCGGCGCGCCTACGTGCTGGCGGTGGCGGGCCACGAGGCGGTCTCGCATGCGCAGGGCGACGGCTTCATGTGGTCGGGCAGCGACGTGGACACCATCCTCGCGCTGCTGCAGCACGTGCTGGACACGCGCCCGGTGGACCGCGCGCGCGTCATCGTCTGGGGCCACTCGGCGGGCGGCAGCATGACGCTGGAGACGCTGGCACGCGCGCCCGCGCTCTTCGCCGGCGCGCTCACCACCGCGGCGCCGCGCACGCCCGACACGCGCCACCAGGACGAGCGCGGGCTGGTGCTGAGGGGCCCGGCCGACCCCAACTGGGCCGTGGTTCCCGCCGTGCGCACGCACATGGAGGGCCTGGCCAAGAAGAAGGGCAAGGGCGCCTGCGCGCTGCTGGCCGTCGAGGGCCTGGGCCACAACGTGCCCGACGAGGCCTACCTCGACCTTGGGTTCGACTGGGTGCTGGCCGCCGGCACGCGCGGCAGCGAGGCGCGCGTGCCCCAGCGCCCGGCCGGCCGCCAGGGCGCCTTCCGCGTGGTGCAGGTGCCGCCCAAGGGCGCGCCCGGCGCGGCCGAGGACGCCCCCAGCCGCAAGGCCGCCGCCGACCTGCTCAAGCGCCTGCGCAAGGAGCTCGAGGCCGGCCGCGCCTTCTTCCCGCTGGAGGCCGCCGTGCACTCGCGCCACGCCAGCGCCCCCGCCGGCGGCGGCGTGGACGAGGCCACGCTGCGCGCGCTGGCCGGCGCACAGGCCGAGGCCCTGCTGGCGCTCGCGCCCGGCGCGCTGGGCGAGGTGCTCGACCTAGAGGCCGGCCTGCTGCTGGTGCGCCGCGAGCCCTAGCGCGCGCGCCCGGATACCAGCCGCACCACCGCCTCGGCCACGCCGGTGGCGGAGGCCGGGTTCTGGCCCGTCACCAGGCGGCCGTCCACGGCCACCTTGGGCTCGAAGGGCGCGGCCTCGACGAAGCGCGCGCCGCGCTGGCGCAACACGCCCTCGAGCGCGAAGGGCACGACCTTCTCCAGCTTCACCGCGGCCTCTTCCTCGTCGGTGAAGGCCGCCACCTCGCGGCCGGCCACCAGCCAGCGGCCGTCGGAGAGGCGCACCTCCACCAGCGCCGCGGGGCCGTGGCAGACGGCGGCCACCACGCCGCCCCGCTCGTAGACGCTGCGCACCAGGCGCTGCAACACGGCGTCGTGCGGGAAGTCCCACATGGTGCCGTGGCCGCCGGCGAAGAACACCGCGTCGTAGTCCGCCGGGTCCAGCGCGGCCAGCGGGCGCGTGCTGCGCGTCTGCTCCACCAGCGCGGCATCGGCCAGGAAGGCTGCGTTGACCGGGTCGCCGGCCTCCACCCCGTCCATCGGCGCCAGCCCGCCCCGCGGCGAGACGAAGTCCACCTGCCAGCCCGCCTTGCGGAACACCTCGTGCGGGTGCGTGGCCTCGCTGAGCCAGAAGCCGGTGGGCTTGCCCGTGCTGCCCAGCTGGCCGTGGTTGGTGAGCACCAGCGCCACGCGCGGCACGGCACGCTGCGCCGCGGGCGCCGCCGCGCTGCGGGAC
>JBJTIJ010000288.1:0-2976 GCA_046094945.1 Planctomycetia bacterium
CGCGCGCATCGTGTCGCGCACGCGCGAGGCCGCCGCGGGCGCCACGGTGCCCACCTCGCCCTCGCGGTCCTCGATGGCATGGCCCGCGGCGGCGCAGCACGGCACGGTGGTGCGCGTCGAGAACCTGTTCGGCCACGTGCCTGCGCGGCGCAAGTTCCTGCGCACGGCCCAGACCGAGGCCGGGCACGTGGCCGACCTCCTGGAGCGCCTGGCGCTGGCGTGGCCGGCCGTGGGCTTCACGCTCGAGCACGGCGGCCGCACGCTGCTGGACTGCCCGCCCGGCGAGGACCGCCGCGCGCGCATCGAGCGGCTGCACGGGCCGGAGGTGGCGCGCGCGCTGGTGCACGTGCGCAGCGAGGACGGCGTGCCGTCGCTGGAGGGCTGGATCAGCCCGCCCAGCCTCACGCGCGGCGACCAGCGCCTGCAGCAGGTGTTCCTCAACGGCCGCCACGTGCGCGACAAGACCGTGCTGCACGCGCTCAAGGAGGCCTACCGCGACCTGGTGCCGCCCGGCGGGCGCCACCCCATCGCCTTCCTGTTCCTCGCCTGCGACCCCGCGCGCGTGGACGTGAACGTGCACCCGGCCAAGGCCGAGGTGCGCTGGCGTGATCCGGGCCAGGCCCACGCGGCCGTGCGCACGGCACTGCGCCAGGCGCTGGAGCAGGCCGCCCCGGGACGCAGCCTCGCGCCGGCCGGTGCCGCTGCCGGCTCCTCCACGTCGCTGGCCGCGCCGGGCGGGGCCACGCTCGAGCGCCTGGCCCAGACGGTGGAGATGGTGTTCGGGCGCGGCGTGGGCCACAGTCCGGCCGCCGGCCCCGGCGGGGCCTCGTGCACGCACGACCATGCGGCCGGCAGCGGCACGGGCCTTGCGTCCGCGAGCGGCGCGCTGGGCGCAGCCGGCCCGGCTGCAGGCATGCAGGGCGCGGGGCACGTGGCCGAGGGCGCGCCGGCGGGGGAGGCTGCTGGCGGGCACGCCGCCCGGCCCCTGCGCCCGCTGGGGCAGGCGCTGGGCACCTACCTCGTCTTCGAGGGAGCGGACGAGGTCGTGCTCGTGGACCAGCATGCGCTGCACGAGCGCGTGCTCTTCGACCGCATCAACGCGCGGCTGGAGGCTGCCGGGCAACTGGAGGTGCAGCAGCTGCTGGTGCCCTCGGTCGTGACGCTGGGGGCTGCCGCGGCGGCGCGCCTCGAGGAGGAGCACGAGTTCCTGCGCACGCTGGGCTGGGTGGTCGAGCCCTTCGGCCCCGGGGCCTTGGCCGTGCGCGGGCTGCCGGCCGTGCTGCGGCGACCCGACCCGCAGGCGGCCCTCGAGGAGGTGCTCGCCGTGCTCGAGCAGGGGCGCAAGGAGGGCCTCTCGCGCACGGCGCTGCTCAGCAGTGCGGTCGACCGCATGGCCTGCCGCGCGGCCGTGATGGCGGGCGACGTGCTGCACCCCGACGAGGTGCTGGCCCTCATGGCCCAGGCCGAGGCGCTCAACCACGCCCACTCGTGCCCGCACGGGCGGCCCACGCGGCTGGTGCTCTCGCGGCGCGAGCTGGAGCGCTGGTTCCACCGCACCGTCTAGTGCCCCGCCCAGCGCCTGGGGCGGCACGCCTGCGATGCGAAGGCTGCGAGGGGGACGCGCCCGGCGCGACCCGCGCCCTCAGCGGGGCTCGAAGCGCGTGGCGTCGATGCCCGTGTTGATCTTGAGGTCCTCGACCACGGCCGTGAGGAAGTTCAGCGGCTCCTTGCCGGGCTGGATCTGGAAGGCCACGATCTTGCGCGGGTAGCGGTAGGCGCGCGGCTGGTTGGGCGGCGAGTCTGCCCAGTCCTGCAGGATGAAGTCCTCGGTGGGCACGCCCTGCGCGGGGTCGCCGTCCACGCGCACCACGCCGGGGTAGGTGGCGTGCGCCACGCCCTGCGCGTCGGCCTCGTGCGCCAGCCAGAACGAGATGTTGGGCTTGCCCGGCGCCTTGCGCACGATCTTCAGCCACGTCTGGTCGCCGTCCTTGCGCGCGTAGCTGCCCGAGGGCTTGCGCTGGCCGTCGAACTCGAAGGTCACGCCGGGGCCCTTGAGGCCCTCGAGGGTGAGGAACTTGGTCAGGTCCTCGAGCCGGATCATGTCCTCCTGCGCCTGCTTGAGGGCGCCGGCGCCGTCGGCCGTGCGGTTCATGTTGCGGAAGGCGTCGTTGCCCTCGCGCACGTAGAGCATGCCGCGGTTCATGATCTTCGTGGTGGTCACGTTGGACATCGTCATCTCCTGCCGGTAGAGGTCCGGCAGCTGCAGCCACAGGCGCATGGGACCCTCGTGGCGCGTGGCCTCCACCACGTAGCGCGCGTCCAGCGACACGGTGAAGTCGGTCACCTTGGCCAGGCCGGGCTGGCCCTTGGCCACCCAGCGCACGGCCTCGTCGAACAGCCGCTGGGCGTAGGCCTGCCCGGCCGCCGCATCCATCGGCGGCTGGGGGGCCACCCGCGGCGGCACGGGCGTGGGGGGCAGCGGGGCCGGCGGCACCGGGCCGCCACCGCCCTGGGCGAGCACGCCGGGCTGGGGAGCGAGGGCCAGCGCGGCCAGGGCCAGCGAGCCGAGGGCGATCGAGCGCATCGTCAGGTCTCCAGGCGCGGCGCGCGCAGCGCCGCAGGTGGGGGGACGGGGGCTTGGTGGGCGGCACCCGGGGTGCGATGCTGCGCCGCCCCGGGTAGGCAGCCTACCCTTCGCAGGCGGGAGGATACCCGGATGGCTCGCGTGCAGGCCCGCAACCGCCCGCCTTCCCGTGCCGCCGGCACCCGGCTCGAGAGCCGTGCGCTGGGCCGCGGGCTGCGCCTGCACGTGCTGCGCACCGACCGCTTCACCACCGTGGCCTGCCGCGTGTTCCTGCACCGGCCGCTGGACGGCGACACCACGGCCACGGCCGTGCTGGGCTCGGTGCTCCGGGCCGCCACCGAGGCCTACCCCACGCGGCGCGCACTCTCCGAGCGGCTCGCCGACCTCTACGG
>JBJTIJ010000289.1:0-18116 GCA_046094945.1 Planctomycetia bacterium
GCCTGCCGGCCGTGGGCGGGCCGCTGGGCCTGCTCACCGGCCTGCTGCTGGCCCTCGGCCTCTCCGCCCTGGCCTGCCCGCCGCTGGCCGCCGACGCCTTCGGCGACCTCAAGGCGCGCTACGAGAAGGAGAAGGAGAAGGACTTCAGCACGCGCATGGCCACCCTCAACGAGGTGGCCGCGCTTGGCACGCTGGAAGGCCTGCGCTGGCTCGAGCGCGTGAGCAAGGACGACCACGACCCCAGCGTGCGCATCAACACGCTGTGGTCCATCGCCAAGGTGAAGCTGCCCGAGGCCGGCCAGTCGCTGCTGGAGACCTTCCGCAAGGGCGAGCCCAAGGACCGCGGCAGCATCCTCTCGGCCTGGACCAGCTACCGCACCGAGGACCTGCCCGAGGACGTGGTGGCCACCGCGCTGGCCTCCAAGGACGTCTCGGCACGCAGCAGCCTGCTCACCGTCTTCGCGCGCCGCAACGACGCACGCCTGCTGGCCGAGTGCGGCCGCTACCTCAGCGACTTCCCCACCAACGGCTCCAGCATCATCAACCCGCTCTCGCAGCGCATGAGCCCCGGCGCCGTGCCGCTGCTGCTGGCCGTGTTCGACGAGACCAAGTCCTACGAGCGCGACAACGTGCCGCGCGCCTTCGCGGCCGTGGGGCCCGACGTGAAGCAGGCGCTGGTGGACGCCATCGCCAAGGGCGTGGAGCCGGCCGTCACGCGCGCCGCGCAGGTGGCGGCGCGCGCGCGCATCGCCGAGGCCGAGGCCGCGCTGCTGGACGCGGCCCACGCCGCGAAGGACGACGAGCGCAAGGCCTTCTTCCTGGACGCCGCCACGCGCGTGGGCCTGGCCAGCGACGAGGGGCTGCAGATGGCGCTGCAGTGCCTCAAGAGCCCCAAGGAGGTGCTGGTGCTGGGCGGCGCGCGCGCGCTGCGCGTGCGGCCCTGCCCCACCGCCATCCCGTTGCTGATCAAGCTGCTGGGCTCGCGCTCGGCGCCCATCAAGGCCGAGGCGCGCGTGACGCTCGAGCGCATCACGGGCCAGGGCTTCGGCGACCGGGCCGACCTGTGGGAGGCGTGGTGGAAGGACCACGGCGACGGCTTCGACCCCACCAAGGTGCCCGCGCAGCCCGATGCCGACGCGCTGGACCGCACGCTGGTGGACCTGGCGCTGGAGAAGGGCGCCGAGGCGCTGCGCGCCATGGCCGCGGGCCGCGAGGCCAAGTCGGCCAAGGCCCCCTGGGAGTACAGCAGCCACCCGGTGGGCACCACCGCGCTGGTGCTGCTGGCCCTGCACGCCGTGGACCCCGACACGAAGGAGAAGGCCTTCACCGACGGCCTGCGCTGGCTGCTGGGGCAGTCGGTGCCCGACTCCACCTACGACGCCGGCATCGTGGCCATGGCGCTGGAGACCATCGGCGGCAAGAAGCACGCGACCAAGATCAAGGAGGCCGCGCGCGTGCTGCTGGCCGCGCAGAACGAGCAGGGCGGCTGGGGCTACTCGTCGGTCAACAGCAAGACCGACCACAGCAACGCGCAGTACGCCATCCTGGGCCTGCGCCACGCGGCGCGCGCCGGCGTGAAGGTGCCCGAGGCCGCCTGGCGCAGCGCGCACGCCCACTGGATGGCCACGCAGAACCCCGACGGCGGCTGGACCTACGTGCCCACCGGCCCCAAGGACATGTCCACCACCAGCATGACGGCCGCGGGCGTCTCGAGCCTGCTGATCTGCGCCGAGAACCTGGCGCTGGACGACGCGGGGCGCGAGGCCACGTGGGCGGCCATCGACCGCGGCTTCGTGGCCATGGGCAAGCTCATGAAGGTGGGCACCGACGGCCTCTACGCGCTCTACGGCGTGGAGCGCGCCGGCGTGCTGGGCCGCCGCGCGCTGCTGGGCACCGTGCCGTGGTACGCCCCCGGCGCCAAGCGCATCCTCGACGAGCAGGCGCGCGACGGCCTGTGGACCGGCAACTACCACCGTGCGGTGGACAGCGCGCTGGCGCTGCTGTTCCTGAAGAAGGCCACCGCGCCCATCGCGGGCCCCATCACGGGCGAGGGCCGCCCGCTGGCCCCGCCGCCGCCCGCAGCCCAGCCCCCTGCAGCGCAGCCTCCTGCGGCGCCCGCGACGCCGCCCGCGCCCGGGCAGGCGCCGCCCGCGCAGCCCACGCCGGCACAGCCCACGCCCGAGCAGCCTGCTCCTGCGCCTGCGCCGGCCCCGGCTCCAGCACCTGCACCACAGCCCGCGCCCGAACCCGCGCCGCAGCCCGAGCCGCAGGCGCGCTGAGCGCACCCCACAGCACGGCGCGCAGCACGGCGCGGCGCCGCGCTAGGTGCGCGTCGCCAGCAGCGCCTCGGCCAGCGCCTCGCCGCTGCGCCAGGCGTCTTCCACGCGCGCGCCCACCAGCGCATCGCCGCACAGGCCAAGGCCCGTGGCGGCGTCCAGCAAGGCCGGCGGCCGGCCTGCGCCCGCGCCGGCGATCGCGCGCGCGTAGCGCCAGCGCATGGGCACGCGCTCCACCACGCCCGGCAGCGGGCCCACCACGGCCTCCAGCGCCGCCAGCAGCTCGGCCCCGGCGGCCTCGGCGTCGCCCTCCAGCCGCTGCGCCGACCAGGCCGCACGCCCGTACAGCACCCAGGCCTCGCGCGCCCCGCGGCCGGGCTTGCTGGCTCCGCGCAGCGCCCAGTCCAGCGGCCCGTCGGAGGGCCGCAGCGCATCGTGCTCGCGCAGCGCCGCCGGCAGCGCCTCGCGCGGGCCGGCGAGACCCAGCATCAGCGTGATGCAGGGCTCGTAGGCCAGCGCCGCGGCGCGCGCCGCCAGCGCAGGCGCACCCGCCAGCAGCGGCACGGCCTGCGGGCCGGGCACGCTCACCAGCACGCGGTCGAAGCCGGCCGTGGGCCGGCCGTCCTCGCAGGCCAGCGTCACGCCCGACGGGCCCGGCAGCAGCTGCGTGACGCGCGCGCCCGTGTGCAGCACGATGCCGTGCGCCAGCCAGCGACACAGCCCGTTCATGCCCGGCAGGCCCACCCAGCGCAGGCGCGTGGCCGCGCGCGTGCGCACGCCCCGCGGGCACGACTCGGCCACGCGCGGCACGTAGCGCGCCACCGCGCCCGCCGCCTCGGCCTGGGCCAGCACGGCAAGGAAGCGCGCGTCGTGCGCGCCGAAGGAGGGCGCGCCGTGGTCGAAGGCGCCGCCCTGCTCGCTGCGGCGCGCGGCCGTGCGCCCGCCCGGCCCGCGCGACTTCTCGAACACCTCCACGGCGTGGCCCGCCTCGGCCAGGCGCCGGGCCGCCGTGAGGCCCGCCACGCCGGCCCCACCACGGCCACGCGCAGGGCGCCGCCGCGGCCGCTCGCAGCGGCCTGCGGGGCCACGGGTCGTTGGCAACCGGAAGGGTCCATCGGCGTCATTGTGTATAGGTTTATTCCTCTACACAAGGCCGCGCCCGGAGCCCCCATGACCCAGCCTGCCAGCAGCCCCCTGACCACCCTCGTCTTCGGCGCCACCGGCGGCATCGGGGGCGCGCTCGTCGCGCGGCTGCGCGCGCGCGGCGACAGCGTGCTGCTCTCGGCGCGCCCGGGCCCGCGGCTGGAGGCGCTGGCGGCCGCCACGGGCTGCCCGGCCTACCCGGCCGACGCCACCGACGAGGCGCAGGTGGCCGCCGCCATCGCCAGCGCCGGCGGCGAGCACGGGGGCCTGAGCGGCATCGCGCTGGCGGTGGGCAGCATCCTGCTCAAGCCCGCGCACGCCACCAGCAGCGCCGACTTCGACAGCACGCTGCGCCTCAACCTGCTCACCGCCTTCCACGCCGTCAAGCACGGCGCGCCGGCGCTCAAGGCGCGCCGCGGCGCGCTGCTGCTGTTCTCGTCGGTGGCCGCGCAGCTGGGGCTGGCCAACCACGAGGCCATCGCCGCCGCCAAGGCCGGCGTCGAGGGCCTGGCGCGCGCGGCCGCCGCCACCTACGCACCGGCCGGGGTGCGCGTGAACGTGCTGGCGCCGGGCCTCGTGCGCACGGCCTTGAGCGAGCGCCTGCTCTCGGTCGAGGCGCAGGCGCGCGCCTCGGCCGCCATGCACCCGCTGGGCCGCGTGGGCGAGCCGGCCGACCTCGCCGGCATCGCGGCCTGGCTGCTGGGCGAGGAGTCGGCGTGGGTCACCGGGGCAGGTGATCGGCGTCGACGGCGGCCTCGGGCACGTGAAGCCGGCGCGATGAGCGGCTGGCTGGAGGCACTGCAGGCCCTGCCGCCCGCGCCGCTGCTGCGCGCGCAGCTGGCCGTCAGCTGCGTGCTGGCGGGCCTGGCGTGGACCATCCAGGCCGTGCACTACCCGCTCTTCGCGCGCGTGGGCCGCGAGGCGTGGCCGGCCTACCACGCCGCGCACGTGGCGCGCATCACGCCGCTGGTGGCACCGCTCATGGTGCTGGAGCTGGCGCTGGCCGGCTGGGTGCTGTGGGCCGCGGCCCTGCCGCCCGCGCTGGCGTGGGCCGGGCTGCTGCTGGCGGGCGGCACCTGGCTCTCCACGGCGCTGCTGCAGGTGCCGCTGCACGAGCGGCTCGCGCACGAGCAGGACGAGGCACTGCTGGCGCGCCTGGTGGCCAGCAGCTGGCTGCGCACGCTGCTGTGGACGGCGCGCGCCGCGCTGTGCGTGGCCAGCGCCTAGCCCGCCGGGGCCGCGGCGCTGCGCGCGAGGTGCGCAGCCCACAGGTCGTAGAGGCCCGGCGCCAGCCGCTCGGCCAGCGCCGCGCGCCGCTCGGGCGACATGCCGGCGCCGATGGTGTTGGTGCGCGCCACGTCCAGCACCACCGCACGGCCCTCGTGCTCGACGTAGTCAACCTTGCCGCGCTCCATGTGCAGCGCGCGCGCGAAGGCCAGCACGTCGGGATGGTCGGGGACCTCCTCCACGTGCTCGACGAGGCCGGCCTTGAGCACCGGCACCGGGCCCAGCGAGCGGCGCGAGATCGTGCGCGGCCCGAAGAAGGTGTGCGTGCGCAGCACGTAGCGCGTGCCGTCCCGCTCGGGCAGGAAGCGCTCCACCACCAGGTCGCGGTTGAGCCACATGTCGGGCGTGACCTCCGCCAGCGAGGGCAGCACGAGGTACTGCTCCGCGGACATCCGCCGCCGGTAGCGCCACGGGCGCAGCGTGGTGGCCATGCGCAGCCGCTGCAGGCGCCGCTGCCAGCGCGTGGCCTGCAGCCGCCACTCCATCTCGCCACCGCAGTTGAGGTCGGTCTTGACGATCACAGGCCCGGCCCAGTCGGAGGCCTTGCCCAGCAGGTTCTTGCTGATGCGCCGCTTGCTGATGTCCAGCAGCCGGCCGTTGATGGCCAGCGGGTAGCGCAGCAGGTGCGCCACGTACTCGGAGGGCGTCACCGTCAGGTCCACGTGGTGGATGGCCACGTCGGCCTCCACGAAGCGCCCCACGCCGTGCTGCAGCACCACGTCCACGCCGTCGGCGCGCCAGCGCTCGGCCAGCAGCCACAGCTGGTAGGCGCGCTGCTCGGCCTTGCGGTCGCTCTCGTGCAGCAGGACCAGCACGCGACGCGGGCGGGGCAGGTTCATGGAGCGCCGGATGCTACCTTCCGCGGCCCATGGCCCCGGCCCCGCACGCGCCTGCCCCCCGCCTCGTGCCCGCCACCACGCAGGCGGCCACGCTGGCGGGCGCGCGGGCAGCCACGCAGGCAGCCACGCGGGCAGCCCCACAGGGGCCCGAGGTGGCCTGGCTGCCGCCGCGCAGCCCGCGCCTGATGGCGTGGTCGCCGCCGGCCGCCGGCCACGTGCACGGCCAGACCGGCGGCCAGCTGGCCGTGGCCGGGCCGCTGCGCTACGTGGTGCACGCCGGCTGCATCACCGCGCCCACGCTCGAGCTGCTGGCGCAGGCCGGCCTGCCCGTGGAGGCGCAGCTCGAGGCCTACGACAGCGATGCGGGGCTGCTGGCCTTGCTGCGGCGCCTCTGCGCCGCGGGGCTGCGCCTGTGCGCGCAGCGCCTGATGCCCGAGGACGAGCTGCCCGCGCGCCACGCGCTGGTGGCCCCCGGCCTGCTGGCCTGGCTCAACGACAAGGCCGCGCTGCCGGCACTGGTGCCGCCCGCGCACCTGCCGCGCCGGCGCGTGCTGCCCGTGGCCGCGCTGCCCGACGCGGCACGCCTGCTGGCCGGCGGGCCCGTCGTGCTCAAGGCCAGCACGCACGTGCCCTCGGGCGGCGGGCATGCCGTGTGGGTGGTGCGCACGCCCGCCGAGGTGGAGGCCGTGCGCGAGCGGCTGGCCGGCGAGCCGCGCGTGGTGCTGGAGGAGCTGCTGCCGATCGCCCGCACGCTGTGCGTGCACGCCACGGTGGACGCGCAGGGCGCCACGCACCTGTGGGGCGCGGCCGAGGAGATCGTCGAGGGCACCGCCTGGCGCGGCAACTGGATGGATGCCGCCACCGACACGCTGCCCGCCGGCGTGCTGGAGGCCACCCGGGCCTGCGTCGAGGCGGCCGCGCGCCACGGCTACCGCGGCGTGGCGGGCGTGGACGTGGCGCTGTGCCGTGACGGCCGGCCGCCGCAGGTGCTCGACCTCAACTTCCGCACCAACGGCTCCACCACGCTGGCCTGGCTGGCCCCCGCGCTGCGCGCCCGCGGCCACGCCGCGCTGGGCATGCGCGTGTTCGCCGCGCCCGCCTACGCGCGCGTGCACGCCGCGGCCCGCGCGGGGCTGGAGGCCGGCGAGTTCCTGCCGCTGGCGCTCTACGACCCGGCCGTGGGCGCGCACGGCGGCCTCGCCCGCCTGTGGGGCCTCGTGCTGGGCGCCAGCCGCGCACAGGCCGCCGCCGCCGAGGCGCGCCTGAGGGCACGACTCGCCTAGTGCTCCCGGCTGCAGGGCGGGTCGCGCCGTGCGCGGTGGCCCTAGGCGCGTGTCGCCGCCGGCTGCCACGGCCTCTTGCCCAGCAGCCAGCAGACCATGTCGTTGGAGAGCCGCTCGAGGCCCTGCATGCGCTGCGAGTGCACCGTGCGCGCAGTGGGGTCGAACAGGCAGGTGTTGGCCACCAGCACCAGCCCCGCCCCCGTCGCCAGCGGCGCCTCCTGCGGCGGCACGTCGGCCCGCGGCCAGAGGCCGCCGCAGCACAGGGGCCCGGGCGGCACGGGCTGGAAGAGGTCGTCGGCGCCCAGCAGGCGCGTGCCGGCCGGCGCGACCAGGAAGGGCTGCGCACCCGCCCCGCACCACACCTGGCTGGGGCGCTCGGCGCCCAGGATGGCCTGCGGCCGCAGCAGCTGCTGCGCCAGCGGGTGCACGGGCTGCTCGGCGCCCAGCACCTCGACCAGGCGCTCGTCGCCCATGCTGCCGGCCGGCGCCACCAGGCGGCCCGTGTGCACGGCTAGGTCGAACTCGAACAGGAACCTGTTGAGCTCGGTGTCCGGCGCGATCACGAGGCAGCGCTTGCCGTCGCGCACGGCCTGCACGACGGCACTGCGCCACGGCTCGTGCACCACCACGTCGGGGAAGGTGATGAGCAGCGACCCGGCGCACTCCAGCTCGCCCTCGAACGCGTCGAGGTCGGCCAGCGCCCCGGGCTGGAGGGGCTCGAGACAGGCCGACCAGTCCCTGGCCAGCCCGACGAAGTCACGCAGGTGCTGGCCCTTGGCGTTGCTGGCCTGGCTCAGCCACAGCACGAACACGATGGGCGACCTCCGGCCCCCCATGCCTACCCGCAGCCCCCGCGCCCCCGGCCGTCGAGGCCGCGCACCACCTTGCCGCCGTGCTTGCGCACCAACGCGCTGTCCGGCGAGCCCTTGAAGCCCACGATGACCCGCACGTCGCCGCAGGCATGGGCCGGGGCAGCCAGCGCGGCCAGGCCGGCGAGGGCGAGGGTCCCAGCGACGAGGTGGCGCAGCATGGGGCAACTCCTGGGGACCGGGGAAGGCCCCAGACTACGGCGACCACCAGCGTCGCGCAACCGGGACGCCCGTCGCGTCGGGCGCGCGGGACGGGGCAAGGGCCTTGGGGCGGGACCTTGGGCCGGGCCCTGCCCTGCTCCTGTCTCCCGCGCGCGACGCCATGCCTGGCCGTGCCGCGTCCATGCCGCGGGGCTCGTGTCATCACGCGCCTGCGGGCAGGGCGGGTGGCGCGGCCTCGACGGCGCCGTGTGCGTGACGATCTCCACCAAGTCGCTGGCCAAGCTGCGCGGCGAGGCCACGGTGGCCTACGTCGAGGAAGACGTCATCGCCAAGGCCAGCGGCGGGCTGGCCAAGGGCAGCTGCCCCAGCGCCGGCGCCAGCGGGCGCGGCGGCGGCAGCACCACGCAGCCCAGCGAGACCACGCCCTGGGGCATCTCGGCTGTGGGCGGCCAGACGGGCACCACGGGCGCGGGCGTGAAGGTGGCCGTGGTGGACACGGGCATCGACCTCGACCACCCCGACCTGGCGGCCAACGTGAAGACGGGCGTGAACTACACGGGCGCGTCGCCGGACGACGACAACGGCCACGGCTCGCACGTGGCGGGCACCATCGCGGCGGTGGACAACACCATCGGCGTCATCGGCGTGGCGCCCGGCGCCTCGCTCTACCCGGTGAAGGTGCTCGACCGGCGCGGCTCGGGCTACCTCAGCGACGTGGCGGCGGGCATCGACTGGTGCCGCAACAACGGCATCCACATCGCCAACATGAGCCTGGGCGGCAGCAGCAGCACCAGCACGCTGGACACGGCCTGCAGCAACGCCAAGAACGCGGGCGTGCTGCTCGTGGCCGCCGCCGGCAACTCGGGCGACGGCAACACCAGCACCACCGAGACCTCCTACCCCGCCGCCTATGACTCGGTGCTGTCGGTGGGCGCGGTCGACAGCCTCGACCGGCTGGCCAGCTTCTCGAACAGCGGCGCGTACGTCGACCTGGCCGCGCCCGGCGTGAGCGTGTACTCCACCACCAAGGGCGCCTCCTACGCCACCTACAACGGCACCTCGATGGCCTCGCCGCACGTGGCGGGCGTGGCGGCGCTGGTGTGGGCGCTCGACCTCACCAACTCGACGGCCAGCAGCGTGGACACGGCCCTGCGCGGCACCTACCGCCGCACCAGCGGCTCGTGGAACACGAACGGCTACGGCGCCGGCATCGTGGACTACGTGCCCTAGGCACGCGCGGGCGCGCCGCGCGCGCCCGCTGGCTGGGCCACCCTGCTGGCTGGGCCACGCTGCGGCTCACCTGCCGCGCAGCCCTGCCGCACTGCACCCTGTGGCTGCGTCCTTCGGCCGCCGCGCCGCCCGGCGGCCCGCAGCGCGGCCACTGCACCACGGCGCGGGGCGCCTGACGGCCGGCGAGCCCGTGGCCCGCGCGGCAGGCGCGTCGTCGCCCTGGCGTGCCGCGCGGCGCCCTGCCCATGAGGCGCACGGAGCCTGAGGTGCCGCGGGCGTGAGATGCACGGGCCCGACGGTCCAGGCCCTGCGGCCCCCGTCAGCGCCCGGCCTCCAGCGCCTGCGCGGCGCGGGCAGCCACGCGCTCGTCGCTGTCGCGGCGGGCGGCCTCCAGGGCCTCGCGGGCGCCCGGCTCGTCCTTCCAGCGCGCCAGCGTGTCCACCAGGGCGTAGCGCACGTTCCACGCCTCCTAGCCCGGCAGGGCCGCACGCAGCGCCGCCACGGCCTCGGCCGTGGCCGGCAGGCGCCGCAGCAGGCTGGCGCCCAGGTCGCGCAGCGCCGCGTCCGACTCGCTGCGCACGAGCTCCAGCAGCCGCGCGCGCACCGCCGCCTGCTCAGCCGCGTCGCCGCGGTAGGCGGCGTGCCGCACCAGCACCGTGTGCGCGAAGCGGCGCACCTCGCCCTGCTGCGAGGTGGCGCACAGGCCGGCGAGGATGTCCTGCACCACGGGGCTGAAGGGCACGGCCTCGAGGTCGTCCTCCAGCCGCAGGCGCAAGCCGTCGAAGCCCGGCACCACGGTGCGCGAGAGCACGGCGGCCACCAGCCCCTCGTCGCCCGCCGGCGCCGTGCGCAGCCACACCACGAGGCCCTCGCCCAGCGGCAGCGCCACCTCGTCGTCGGGCTCCTCCAGCAGCGCCGAGAGGAAGGCCCAGCGCGTGGCCTGGTCGTCCAGCGAGTGGCGCAGGGCCACGGCCGCCGCCTCGCGCACCTCCATGCCCGCCGTGCGCAGCCACGGCGCCAGCTGCGCGAGCAGCTCGCCGTCCTCGATGCGCCGCTCCACCGTGATGCCCAGCCCCGCCGGGCCCTGCTGGCCCCACGGCCGGTCGCCCAGCCCGAAGACCTCATCGTCGTCGTCGGGCTCGCGCGTGGCGCCCAGCGCCAGCAGCGCGCAGCGCGCGAAGGGCCCGTCGGCCTTGTAGCGCTCCAGTGCGGCCAGCAGGGCCGCATCCACGCCCGGCCGCTCCAGCGTGCCCAGCACCAGTGCCAGCGCCTGCCGCTGCACGCTGGAGAGCGCCGGGTCCAGCAGGCGCGCCAGCGCAGCCGCCAGCGCCGCGGGATCGCCGCGCAGCCGTGCCCGCAGCGCTGCCGCAGCCGCCTGCACGGCCTCGCCCTCGCTGCCACCCGCCAGCAAGGCCAGCAGCGCTTGCTCGGCCGCCTCGGGCACGCCCGCGGCCGGTGTAGCCGCACCGGGCGCCTCGCGGGCCCCCGGCCCGCGCCGCGGGCCCGCGCCCGGCTGCAGCGCAGGCGCCTCGCGCCCACCGCCTGCCGCGAGCGAGGTGCCCACGCCGCCACCGACGGGTTCGCGCGCCGGAGCGCCCAGCCGCAGCCAGATGACGACGCCCAGCGCCACCAGCGCCGCCAGCAGCACGCAAGCGGCAGCGAGACGTGCGCGCGGGCTCATGGACGCGATGCTAGCCCGGCGGCGGCCTCGATCGCAGCACACAGGCCCGCCGCATCGTCGCTGCCGATGCGCAGGCGACGCCCATCGTGCAGGTGCAGCTGCACGCCGTGCGGGCCGGCGAGGTTCCACATCCAGCCCTGCGGCGTGAGGCGGATGCCGTAGCCCCACCACCACGGGCTGCGCACCACGGCGGCCGAGGCCACCTCGCGCACGGCGAGGCGCCGCCGCAGCCAGCCCGGCCCGAAGGCCAGCTGCACCTGCTCCCCGTCCACGCGCACGCGCAGGCTGGCAAAGAGCCAGCCCGCCAGCAGCAGCAGGCCGCCCGTGAGCGCAAAGGGCCAGGCCGGCGCGGGCACGGCCCACAGCCAGGGCAGCGCCGCCAGCAGCAGGCCGGCCGCGCTGCACAGGCGCGGCCACCAAGCGGACTGCCGGTGCTCGTAGGGCAGCGTCATGCGGGCGCGCTCACGGACGCGATGCTACGCCCGCGCCGGGCACCTCCGGCACCTCCCGCACCTGCGGCACCGCCAGCACCGCGCGTGGCCTGCGTGGGGCGTGTATGGGGCGTGTGTGGGGCCTGCGTGGGGCGTGCGCGCCCCAGAAACGACGACGGCCGGGGCCTTGCCCCGGCCGTCGCGTCCGCCCTGCCCTGCGGCACCGCAGGGCCGACGGGATGGGTGTGCTGGGCCTACCAGCGGTCGCCGCCGCGGCCACCGCCGCCGCCGCCGTAGCCACCACGGCCGCCGCCGCCGCCACCGAAGCCGCCGCGGCCACCGCCGCCGCCGCCACCGTAGCCGCCGCCGCCGCCGCCGTAGCCACCGCGGCCACCGCCGCCGTAGCCACCGCCGCCGCCGCCGCCGAACGACTCACGGGGCTTGGCGATGTTGACCTTCAGGTTGCGGCCGCCGAGGGGCTGGCCGTCCATGGCCTGGACCGCGGCGTTGGCCTCGGCCTCGGTGCTCATCTCCACGAAGGCGAAGCCGCGCGGGCGGCCCGTCTCGCGGTCCATGATGAGGGCCACGCTGACCACGTTGCCGTGGGCGGCGAAGGCGGAACGGACCTCGTCCTCCGTGCTCTGGAAGGAGAGGTTACCGACATAGAGCTTGCTGTTCTGGGGCATGACTCGAGAGAGATTCCTTGGGATGCCCGGCCTTGGCCTTGCGGCGTCAGTCGCGGGACTCGGGAGAGGGAACGGGAAATGTCCTAGCCCGTGACGAGCGCGAGGAGCGCAGGGCTGGACAACCACCGACCCGAGGCAAGCCGCGAGCGGCGAGCGGTTTGGACAGGGGGGCGACTACCCCGGTCCAGGGCAGGGGGGCCGGGAATCCGGGGCCCCCCCGCCGGGGGCCCCACGCACAGGATGCGAACGGGAGCCGCACGGGGACCCGCGCCGGAGGCGCTGCCGGCGGCCCCGCCGGGTGCGCCGCACGCCGCGCGGCCGCAAGAAATGCGCTGCGGCGGTGCACTTGTTCGGCCGATGATCGTAGGGTGCCCCGCACGCGCCGCCGCGACTCCGCCTTCGCCGTCATCGTGCGCGGCTCGCGCGTGCTGCTGGTGCGCGCGCGCGGCCGGCGCCGCTGGCAGCTGCCCGGCGGCGGGCTCAAGCGCGACGAGACGCCGCTGGCGGGCCTGGCGCGCGAGGTGGACGAGGAGACGGGCCTCACGCCCCGCGTGCACGCGCTCTCGGGCGCCTACGCGCGCGCCGACGGCTCCTTCGCGCTGGTCTACCTCGCCAGCGTGGGCCTGCGCGTGACGCACCACCGCCCGGGCCACGAGATCGCGCGCCTGCGCTGGGCCAGCCCGCGCAAGGCGCGCCGCCTGCTGGCGCGCCGCGCGCGCGAGCGCCTGGCCGACGCACTGGCGTGCCACGCCGGCCAGCGCCGCCCGGCCGTGCGCAGCGTGAGCACGCCGGCGCAGCACGCGCAGGTCGTGGCGCGCATGCTGCGCGCGGCGAGCTGGTCCTAGCGCCGTCGGGCGCCGCGCTGGCCCAGCCAGCCCGGCAGGCCCTGCCGCCCTGCACGCCCGGCAGGCGCGCCCGCGCTCAGCGCGCCGCCAGCCGCTGGCGCGCCGCATCGAGGTCGGCGCGGATCTCGTCGGCGCCGTAGTTGTGCCCGGGGCGCACCACCAGCGGCTGCGCGGCAGGACCCAGCACGGCCAGCCCGTGGTTGTCGGGCCCGAAGCCGAAGCTCTTGCGCGCCAGCGCGCTCTTCTCGTGCTCCCAGGGCAGCACCTCGAAGGGCAGTCCCGCGTAGGCCGGTTCCTTGAGCACCGCGCGCACGGCGCGGATCACCTGCAGGCAGCGCATTCAGCCTTCGCTGATCTGGTAGTACTCCACGCGCAGGCTGGCCGCCACCGGTGCGGGCGCGGGCGCGGGAGTCGGCACGGGCGCGGGCGTGGGCGTGGGCACGGCCAACGGCGCCGCCGTCGGCTCGCCGCCCAGGCGCGGGCTGCGGCAGCCGGCCAGCAGGGCCAGCACGACGCCCACGGCCAGCACCGCCAGCGGGCGAGCCAGGGCAAGCAGGGGCAGGTGGCGCCGCATGCCCGGCACGCTACCGGGCCGCCCGCGGCGTGCGAGGCCCGGCCGCGGCGCTCGCAAGCCCGCGCCCTGCCAGCCCAGCCCACCACTTCGGCAGGCGGCACGGCAGGCGGCACGGCCGGCGGCGCGGCAGGGCAGGCGCGGCACGCGCGGCACGCGCGGCGGGGCCCGCCCGCGTAGAGTGCCTCCCGCGCGACACGGCAGGCCGCGCAGCGCGGGAGGAGGCAGCCATGGCCGCACGCAGCACCGGCACGCGCAGCAAGGGCAGCACGCGCGGCAGCAGCACGGCCCCGCGCACGCCGGCGCCCTCGCCCGCCGCGGCGCCGGACGACTTCCTGGCGCGCGTCGCAGCCCTGCAGGCCACGCTGGCTCCCGTGCTGCGCGAGCCGCCGCGCGAGGCGCTGCGGCGCGCCATCCACGACGGCTGGCGCACGCACGTGGCGCCGCGCGCGGGCAGCATCGGCGCCACGCTCGCGGCGCTGCGCAGCGCGCGCGCCTGGCGGCTGGGCGACGAGGACCGCGCGCTGGGCCTCTCGGAGGCCGGCTGGAGCCAGCACGCACGCACGCTGGCGCGGCTTCACGCCACGTTGGCCGGCGCGCAGGACGGCTACGCGCGCGCCCGCGTGCGCTGGCAGGAGCCCACGCGCTTCGGCATCCACAAGGTGTCCTCCGCCCCCATCGTGCGCGTGGGCGAGCACGCCAAGGAACGCGAGCGGCAGGAGAAGGCCGCCGCCGACCTGCGCAAGCGCCTCGACGAGCGCCACGGCACGGCGCTGGAGGACGTGCTAAAGGACTGGCGCACGCGCCAGGCTGGCCTGCAGCAGGCGCTGGAGGCACTGCGCGACCTCGTGGCCGACCTGTGCGCCGCCGAGGAGCGGCTGCTGGCCCCGCGCGCGGGCACCACGGCCGCCAGCCTCGCCGCGCTCACGGCGCTGCGCGAGGCGCGCATCGACCTCGCCCACTTCGCCGGCTCGCCGGCCTCGCGCTTCGGCACGCTGCTCACGCGCTGGCTGGCCGCCCGCGCCCGGCTGGCGGCCACCGCACGCTGAGGCGCAGCGCGGCCCCGAGGCGCAGCACGGCCACGAGGCGCAGCACGGCCCCGAGGCGTGGCGCGCCGCCACCAGCGCGCGCGAGGCCACCGGCGGCGCCGGCCTTCGCCTAGGCTGGCAGGCTCCAGCCGGAGCCCTGCATGCGCCGCCCCCCGCCCGCTGACCGCGCCTTGCCTGGCCACGTTGCACCGGCGCCCAAGGCCGCTGCGCGCCCGCTGCTGCTGCTGGCGCTGCTGGCCGGCCTGCTGCTCGCGCCGGGCCGCGCACGCCCGTGCACGGCCGGCGAGCCGGCCACCCACGGGCTGGCCGAGCTCTCGCGCTTCGGCGCGGGCGAGGGACCGGCCGCCATCCCCGGCGGCTGGCGCCTGCTCGACACGCAGGGCACGCCGCGCCAGTCCAACGCCGTGGCGCTGCCCGGCGTGACGCCCGGCGCCAGCGCGCGCGTGCGGCTGGAGGCCACGCTGCGCATCGGGTCCGCCGGCGACGGGGCCTGCCTGCTGCTGCTGCCCACCGCGCGCTTCGGCGCGCGCGGTCCGGCGCCCTTCCTCGCCTCGTGGGTGGAGCCCAACCTGCCCGGCACCTTCGCCGTGGCCTTCGACGTGCACAACCCGCCCAGCAAGGAGATGTTCACCGCCTTCGGCAACTACGAGGACAAGCCCCAGCGCGAGGTGTCGCTGCACTGGGACGGCCGCGAGCGCGCCAAGCGCGTGGCGCCCGTCGAGTTCCGTGGCGAGGCCGTGCCGGTGGTGGTGACGCTCGAGCAGGCCCCCGGGGGCAGCGAGGCCAGCGTCACGCTGGCGGGCGCGACGGTCTTCGAGCGCTTCTTCCTGCACGGGCTGCACCCCTACGAGCTCCGGCTGGCCATGGGCGCAGGCACGCGCGATGACGCGGGCAAGGAGCCCCGCGCGCAGGCCGAGGTGACGGGCGTGGTGCTGGCCCAGGAGCAGCCCGCAGCGCCCGTGCGCCCGCCGCTGGCGGTGGAGGTGTTCCACCACGTGCGCACCGACGGCACGGTGCAGGCCCACCAGCGCACGGTCGACCTCCCCCCCGCCGGCTGGGCCTTCGGCCGCGTGGTGCTCACGCTCGACCTGCACGACGCCGGCGAGGCCTGGGACGAGTGGGACCGCAACGGCGAGATCTCGCTCGTCGAGCCCGACGGCACGCGGCTGGGCCTGGTGCCCTTCATCACCTCCTACCGCACGCCCTGCCACTGGGAGGTGGACGTCACGCACTTCCGCCCGCTGCTGGTGGGCCGCCGCACGCTGGAGATCGCCGCCGGCACCAGCTTCTACAAGGGCCGCGGCTACCTGATGAGCGTGCGGCTGGACTTCCACCACGGCACGCCCGCGCTGTGGCCCTCGCGCGTCACGCCGCTGTGGCAGGGCACGGCCCACTACCGCTCGCACGCCAACCACTTCCAGGACTTCTACGACACGCGCACGCTGGCCACGCAGGACTGCGCCGTGGCCACGCGCCTGTGGATGGCCACCACCGGCCACTCGCAGGTGGGCGAGTTCACGCCCGCCCTGCGCACGCTGGTGGTGCAGGCCGGCGGGCAGGAGCACGAGGTGCCCCACCGCCTGTGGAAGGACGACTGCTACCTCAACCCCAACCGCCCGCAGTACGGCACCTGGCAGTTCGCGCGCGCCGGCTGGGCCCCGGGCGACGTGGTGGCGCCGTGGTGGGTCGACCTCACGCCGTGGGTCACGCCCGCGCAGCCCTTCACGCTGGCGCTGCGCACGCAGCCCTACGCCTTCCCGGCGGGCGAGGAGGCCCCCAGCGAGGCGCAGTGCGCCGAGGCCACGCACGTGGTGCGCGCCTACCTCATCGAGTACGCCACGCCCGCCGGCTGCGTGGCCGCGCCCTCGCTGCGCATCCTGGACGTGAGCGCCGACGGGCTGGCCGCGGCGGCCGGCCTCAAGGCCGGCGACTGGCTGGCCAGCTACGACGGCGTGACGATCGACACCGTGGAGGAGCTGCGCGCGGCCATCGCCGCCGCACAGGGCAAGGAGCGCGTGGCGGTGGTCGTGTTCCGCGGCCTCGAGCGCGTGGAGGCCACGCTGCCGCCCGGCCGCATGGGCATCTCGCTCTCGGGCCGCTAGCGCGCGCGCCTCAGGGCAGGTACGGCGCCAGCGCGCGCCACTCCTCCTCGAAGGCCTCGGGGTCGGAGACGGTGGCGCGCAGCTCCTCCAGCACGAACTCGCGCAAGCGCGTGCGCGCCCGGTGCCGCAGCACCGGCAGCTGCTCCTCGCGCAGGTGCAGGCGCTCGGCCAGCCCGTGGCTGCCCTCGCCGCCCGTCACGACCAGGTCGTCGATCACGTCGCCGTAGCGCGCGTTGCGCGCGCGCAGCCGCTCGCGCGCCCGCTGCACCACCACGGCCACCCACTCGCGGTCAAACGCCACACGATCCTCGGCGTCATCCAGCTGCAGGCCCGCATCGCCCGCCACGGCCTCGTCGTCCAGCGGCAGCAGCGCGCGGCCGGGCTCCGGCCGGCGCTTCTGCGCGGTGGCATGGCGCAGCAGCCGCCCCACATGGCGCCGCAACAGCGCCTGCAGGTAGACGCGGAACTGGCCCTTCTGCGGGTCGGCCTGCGAGAGCCAGCCCTTCTCCACGCAGCGCACCAGGAAGTCCTGCACCACCTCGGCGGCCTCGCCGGCGTCCACGCCCTGACCGCGCCAGCGCGAGAGCACGCGCCGCGCGTAGGCCTCCATCGGCGCCGTGTAACCCTCCACCAGCGTGCGCCAGCTGGCCTGCCAGTCGGGATGCTCGCGCCGGTCGAGCGCAGCCACCACGCCCCACAGCGTGGGCGGCCAGCCATCCCGGCGCGGCAGGTTGCGGTCGAACAGCGGCATCGGCCTGGCATCCACCCACGGGCTGGCGGCATGCCCTGTCCACGCAGGACGACCCGCCCGTGCGCAGCATGCTAGCGCCGGCCGCGCCGCCCGGGGACGCCGGCGCGCAACTCCAGCGTCGCCACGGCCTGGCTCGCCGCGGCCCAGGCTGCCGTCGAGCGGCCAGGCGCCGGCTGCAGGCGTGACGTGCGCAGCACAGGGCCCGACTCGTGGGCGCCCGCCCTCGCTGCGGCCTGCCCGCGCTGGCAGGGTCCTCGGCGCGCAGGGTGCTCAGCGGTCCGTGCCTGCAGCCGGCAGGCCGCTCAGCGCTTGAGCAGCTCGGCGAAGGCGTGCTCGAACTTCTCCACCTTCGGCGCCACCACCGCGCGGCAGTAGCCCTGCGTGGGATTGCGCGCGAAGTAGTCGCGGTGGTAGTCCTCCGCGGCGTAGAAGGTGGTGTAGGCGACCACCTGCGTCACGATCGGGTCGGGCCAGGCCTTCTCGGCCTCCAGCCGGGCGATGGCTGCGCGCGCCACGCGCTCCTGCTCGGCGTCGTGGAACAGCACGATCGAGCGGTACTGCGTGCCCTCGTCGTAGCCCTGGCGGTTGAGCGTCGTGGGGTCGTGCGTCTTGAAGAACACCTTGAGCAGCGTGGCGTACTCGATGCGCCGCGGGTCGTAGCGCACCTGCACCACCTCGGCATGCCCCGTGGTGCCCTCGCACACCTGCTGGTAGGTGGGGTGGGCCACCTCGCCGCCGGCGTAGCCGGGCATCACGCCCAGCACGCCCGCCAGCCGCAGGTAGACGGCCTCCGTGCACCAGAAGCAGCCGCCCCCGAAGGTGGCCAGCGCCTCGGCCGGCAGCTCCTTGGCGGGAGCAGGCGCCGCCGCCGCGCCAGGAACCGTGCCGGCAGCCGAGCCGGGCACGCAGCC
>JBJTIJ010000290.1:0-5481 GCA_046094945.1 Planctomycetia bacterium
GCCATGAACCGTGCCCGCCCCCGTCGCCCCGCCGCGCCCGAGAAGCCGGCCGGCCCGCCCTCGCAGGTGGTCGTCGACGCGCGCAAGCCGGTCGTGGGCATCGTCATGGGCAGCGACAGCGACCTGCCGGTGGTGAAGCACTGCCTGGACACGCTCGAGGAGTTCGACGTGCCCTACGAGGCGCAGGTGATGTCGGCGCACCGCACGCCCGACCTGGCGCACTCCTACGCCAGCACGGCGCGCCTCAAGGGCCTGAGGATCGTCATCGCGGCCGCCGGCGGTGCGGCGCACCTGGCCGGCGTGATGGCCAGCCTCACCACGGTGCCGGTGATCGGCATCCCCATGCCCACCGACCAGCTGGGCGGGGCCGACTCGCTCTACAGCACCGTGCAGATGCCTGCCGGCATCCCGGTGGCCACCGTGGCCATCGGCCCGGGCGGCGCCAAGAACGCCGCGCTGCTGGCCATCGAGATCCTGGCGCTGCACGACGAGACGCTGCACGCCAAGCTGCAGGAGTTCCGCGCCGGCCTGCGGCAGTCGGTGGCGAAGAAGAACGAGCGGCTGCGCGAGCAGCTCTCCGCCGGCAGCCGCGCCTTCACGCCCTAGGCGGCCCATGGACCCCGCGCCCGCCTCGCCGCTCGCGCCGCTGGCCTGGCAGGGCAGCTGGCATGACGGCCACCTCGAGCTGCTCGACCAGACGCTGCTGCCCGCGCGCGAGCAGCGCCTGCGGCGCAGCACGGTGGCCGAGGTGGTGCACGACATCCAGCGCCTGTGCGTGCGCGGTGCCCCGCTGCTGGGGCTGGCGGGCGCCTACGGCCTGGTGCTGGCGCAGCGCGAGGCGCTGGACCCGCGGCCGGCGGCGACGGGGACGCAGGCGCTGTTCACGCGCCTGGCGGCCGACCTCGAGCGCGCCCGCCCCACGGCCGTGAACCTGCCGCGGGCCGTGCGCGCCGCCTGCGCCGCCACGCAGCACCTGGCGCACGACGGGGCCGCACGCGCCGCGGCCCTGCTGGCGTGGGCGCAGGCCCTGGAGGCCCGCGAGCGCGAGGCCTGCGCAGCCATCGCGCGCCACGGCGTCGAGGCGCTGGGCCCGGCGCGCCGCATCCTCACGCACTGCAACGCGGGTGCGCTGGTCACGCCCGGGCTGGGCACCGCGCTGGCACCGCTGTACTTGCTGCACGCGCGGGGCGAGCGCGTCGAGGCCCTCGCCGACGAGACGCGGCCACTGCTGCAGGGCCTGCGCCTGACGGCGTGGGAGCTCGCGCGCGCCGGCATCCCCTGCACCGTGCTGGCCGAGGGCGCCGCCCCCGGCCTGATGCGCCAGGGGCGCATCGAGGCGGCCATCGTGGGCGCCGACCGCATCTGCCGCAACGGCGACGTGGTGAACAAGGTGGGCACCTACGGCGTGGCACTGGCCTGCCGCGCCCACGGCCTGCCCTTCCTCGTGGCCGCGCCGGGCAGCACCTTCGATGCCGGCACGCCCGAGGGCCGCGCCGTGGTGATCGAGGAGCGGCCGGGCGACGGCGAGCGCTACCTGCTGCCGGGCACGCGCCCCGCCGGCGTGGCCACCTGCGAGCCCGCCTTCGACGTCACCCCGGCGGCCCTGGTGACGGCCTACGTCACCGAGCTGGGCTGGCACCGCCCGGGGACCCTGCCATCCCGGCTGTTCGAGGGAGCCTAGGGCGCATCCATGGGCCTTGAGCCCGCATGGCGTCACCCTGGCGTGACGGGTCCCGCGATTTCTGCTCACAGCGTGCCCGGAGCGGGTCGATAGTCGCGGTTTGGTGGCCGCCGGCGGGGCGGCCGCCGGCGGAGCTCAAGCCAGCCCATGCCGTTGCAAGGTGAGCTGGGCCAGATCGGCCTTGCCGACGTCCTGCAGACCGCCTTGGCGGGATCGCGGGGCGGCACGATGACCGTGACGCGCGGCCTCGAGCGCGCCGTGCTCCAGCTGGGCAGCGAGGGCGTCTTCCTCGTCGAGCCGGAGATCCTCGAGGCCTCCGACATCCTGGCCGCGCTGCACGACCGCGGCGAGCTGCCGCCCGAGGCCACCGGGGCCATCGCGACGGGCAAGGCCAGCGCCGAGGACGCGCTCGAGAGCCTCGTGGCCGGCCAGAAGGTGCCCGAGGAGCGCGTCCGGGAGATCGTCGCGGCCGAGGTCGAGGACGCCGTCCTCACGCTGATGAGCTGGCGCGAGGGCTCCTTCCACTTCATGGAGGGCAGCCACACGGCCAGCGAGCGCAAGGGACGCGTGGCCAGCCACCCGGTGGACCTGCAGCGCCTGCTGCTGCGCGCGGCCGACCGCGTGGACGAGCGCACGGCGCTGGAACGCGTGCTGGGCACGCATGCCGTGCTGTTCTGCCGGCTAGACGTGCAGCCACCGGACGGCGAGCCCGAGGAGCGGCTGCCCGAGATCTACGACCTGCTCGACGGCCACGCGACGGCCGGCGAGATCGCTCTGCGGCTGGGCCTGCCGCGCTTCACGACCATGCGCTCGATCGCGGCGCTGGTCGAGGCGGGCGCTGCGCGCCCGGCCACGGCCGACGAGCTGGGCGCCGCGGTGGACGAGCGCCTGCGCACGCAGCGCCTTGGGCTGGCTCGCGACGTGGCCCTGCAGTGGGCTGTGCAGCACCCGGATGACGCCGGGGGCGTGCGTGCGCTGGTGCGCGTGGCCCAGTCGCGCGAGCGCCCGGTGGAGATCGCCACGGCGCTGACC
This sequence comes from Planctomycetia bacterium, assembly GCA_046094945.1. Taxonomy (GTDB): domain Bacteria; phylum Planctomycetota; class PLA2; order PLA2; family JAEUHO01; genus CAXQZU01. Next base: position 2,714 of record JBJTIJ010000290.1, read on the forward strand.
CTGCTGGGCACGCGCCTGGGCGAGCAGGGCGAGTGGTCGGCGGCGATGAGCGCCTACCAGGACGCGCTGGCGCAGCGCCCGGGCGACGATGCGGCGCTGCGCGGCCTGCGCAGGAGCGCGCAGGAGGCCGGCGACACGGCCGTGTGGGCCTCCACCAGCCTGCGCCTGGGACAGGCCACGCTCGACGCAGGCGACGCCGCCGGTGCGCGCGCCACGGCCACCGAGGTGCTGGCCGCCCTGCCGCAGGACATCGCTGCGCGCCTGCTGGCGGCGCGGTCCTGCGCGCAGCTCAAGGACCGCGAGGGGCTGGTGCAGCAGGCGCAAGCCCTCGTGGACCAGCTGGGCGGCAAGGCCAGCAAGCGCACCGAGCGCGAGGCCGCCGACTTCTGCCGCGACGCCGTGGCCCTGCTGGCGCCCGAGCGGGGCGACCTGCTACGCACGCTGCGCGTGCTCACCGACAAGTCGCACGGGCGCCAGCGCAGGCTGGTCATGGCCGGGGCGGGCGTGCTGCTGGTCGTGCTGGCCGTGGTGTTCCTGCTGCCGCCCTCCGCGCAGGGCCTGCTGGAGCAGGCGCAGGCGGCCGAGAACGAGGGCGACAAGGGCCGCGCCCTCGAGCTGGTCGAGCGCCTGCTGGCCGAGCACCCGGACGCGGAGGTGGCCGACGACGCACGCCTGATGCGCACGCGCCTTTCCGGCACCGCGCCCAGCGCGGGCGCGGGGACGCCGGCCGCCGCGCAACGCACGAAGACCGAGCTGCCCGCCCTGCTGGAGGCGTTCAAGGCGCTGCCCGACGCCAAGGCCCGCGCGCAGGTGGTGGCCGCCGCGGCCACCTTCGCCCCCAGCGCGCGCGCGGCCGCGCTGCCCCGCGTGCTGGTGGATGCCCTGGACACCTGCGTGCGCGCGCTGGGCGTGGACGCACGCGGCAAGCGCGACACGCTGGGCATGCTGCACGTGATGCGCGACCGTCGCGAGGTGCCGCTGCCCGACATCCGCAGCCTGCTGGCCAAGGCCGAGCCCGCCCGCGACCCCGCCAGCCTGCAGGGCCTGCAGGCCGCGCTGGAGGCCCTGCGCCCCTACCTCGCACTGGCCAATGACGACGGCGTCGCACGCCGTGCGCGCGAGCTGGAGGACGAGCTCGAGGCCTACGACCGGGCCCTGCAGGGCCACGCACCCGACCATGCCGACCTGCGCCGTCGCCTGGCGTGGGCCGAGATCGAGGAGGCCCATGCCACCTGCCGCGAGCGCGGCCCGGGCCTGCTGGTAGCGGGGCGCCTGGCCGAGGCCGACGAGCTCTACAAGGACCTCGCTGCGCGCATCCAGGCGGCCAACGCCGACCCCGAGCTGGCCGGCGTGCGCGAGCAGGTCGAGCGCAAGCACGTGGACGACTTCGTGCGCGCGCGGCGCGCCATGATCGCCGAGGTCTTCGAGGGCCTGAAGGCCGCGCGCGCGGCCGCCGACGCCGGCGACGTCGAGGCCGCGCTGGGCATCTACACCGGGCTGGCCACCAAGTACGACACGGCCATCCGCTTCGAGGGCCTCGTGAAGGTGCCCCTGCAGGTGGAGAGCGTGCCTGCGGGTGCCGAGGTGAGCCTCGATGGCACGGTGCTGGGCGCCGCCCCGCTGCGCATCGAGGTGCCCTGGGGCGGCCCGCACACCGTCTCGGTGGCGGCCGCCGGCTTCGAGCCCCACGTGACCGTGCTGGACACCTCCAAGGACAAGCCCAGCGCCCGGCTGGTGGCGCGCATGCTGCCGCGCATGCGCTGGCAGGCGGCCGTGGGCGGGCAGGTCGAGGCCCGCCCCGTGCCCGTGGGCGACGACCTGCTCGTGGCCGACCGCGCCGGGCATGCCCTGCTGCTGGCCGGGGCCGACGGACGGATCCTGTGGTCGCGCAACCTCGGCAACCTCGAGGGCGTGCGTGCCCAGCCGGCGCTGCTCGACAGCACGCTGGCGCTGGTCTTCGTGGACGGCCGCATGGCCTTCCTCGATGCGCGCGACGGCAGCGTGCTGGCCGAGCACGCGCTGGCGCGGCCTCTGCCCGAGCTGGGCCTGTGCGCACTGGGCGAGACGGTGGCGGTGGCCACGAGCACGCCGGCCGTCGTCGGCATGCGCCTGACGGGCCCGGCCTGGACCTGCCCGCTGCCCTCCGACTCGGCCACGGCGGGCGTCGTGGCCGCCCACGGTGCCTTCTGGGTGGGCACCTCGGGCAGCCGCCTGCTGCGCATCGACCCGCGCACCGGCAGCGTGCAGGCCGTGGCGGTGGCCGGCCTGGCCGACGCCATCGTCGGCCTGCTGCCGCTGGCCGACGGCCTGGTCCTGACCACGCGCGGCGGGCAGGTGGCGCGCCTCTCCACCGACGGCAGCACGCACTGGGTGGCCAGCAACCTGGGCGAGCTGGTCGGCCCGGCGGCGCTGGCTGCCGGGCGCGTGGTGGCCGGCGACCGGCGCGGCGGCGTCGTGTTCCTCGACGGCGAGACCGGCTCGCCCGTGCACAAGGCCCTGCCCGGTCGCGAGGCCCCTGCCGGCCTGCTAGCCCATGGGGACACCGTGGCCGGCGCGCTGGCCGACGGCCGGCTGTGGATCTACGACGCGCGTGCGCTGCAGCCGGTGTCCGAGGCCCAGCTCTCGCAGAAGGGCCTGGGGCCGCCGGCCCTGCTGCGCGACGGCGGCATCGCCGTGCCCACGCGCGAGGGCAGCGTGGTGGCCCTGCCCTTCGTGGCCGCCCCGCGAGCCAACGGCTCGTCCCCGCCCCGCTAGGGCGGCCCGCAGGC
>JBJTIJ010000291.1:0-2384 GCA_046094945.1 Planctomycetia bacterium
CCCTCCCCGCGCGGCGGCCCGGCCGCCCTGCTAGCCCCCTGTTCGGTGCCGCGGCCTCAACGGCAGGTGCGCCCGCGCCGACGGTATCCTCAACGACGCGTTCCACGGAGGACCGCCATGCACATCGGAAGCCCCTGGGCCGAGGCGCTCGCCGCGCTGCTGGCCTACGTCGTGGGGGGCATCCCGTTCGGCTGGCTGGCAGCCCGCGCCTTCAAGGGCGTGGACCTGCGCACCGTGGGCAGCGGCAACATCGGCGCCACCAACGCCTCGCGCCTGTGGCCGGGCAAGGCCAGCGTGGCCATGTTCCTGGCCGTCTTCGTGCTCGACTGCTTCAAGGGCTTCTGCGCCGCCAACTGGAGCACCAACCTCGGCGGCTGGCTGATGTCCCAGCCGCTGGACGGGGCCGAGGCCGAGGGCCTGAAGATCACCTGCGGCGCGGCGGCGCTGCTGGGCCACGTGTTCACGCCCTGGCTGCGCTTCAAGGGCGGCAAGGGCGTGGCCACGGCGCTGGGCGTGGTGACGGCGCTGGCGCCGTGGAGCAGCCTCTACGCGCTGGGCTTCTGGGGCGTGCTGGTGCTGCTGACGCGCTACATGTCGCTGGGCAGCATCGCCGCCGTCATCTCCATCCCCGTCACCTACCTGCTGCAGTGGGGCGACCAGGCCTTCTCGCGCCACCTGGCTGCCTTCGCCTTCCTCGTGGTGATGGCCGGCATCGTGGTCTGGCGCCACCGCGACAACATCCGCCGCCTGCTGCAGGGCCAGGAGCGGCGCATCGGCGAGTCCAGCCAGCTCTCGGCGCGCTAGGGCGCGCGGCACCGCCCCGATGACGCGCCCCCACCGCCAGCGCGTGCTCGTGGTCGGCGACGGCGGCTGGGGCACGGCCCTGGCGCTGCTGCTCGTGCACGGCGGCCACGAGGTGGCGCTGTGGAGCCACGACGCGGCCTACGCGGCCGAGATGGCCCACACGCGCCTCAACCCGCGCTTCCTGCCCGGGGTGGAGCTGCCGCGCGCCGTGCAGGTGGGCCACGACGGCGCGGCGCTGGCGCGCGGGGCCACGCTGGCCATCTCGGCCGTGCCCACGCAGTTCGTGCGCAGCACCTGGCGCGCCCTCGCGCCCTGCCTGCCGCCGGGCGTGCCCGTCGTGACCGTCACCAAGGGCCTGGAGGAGGGCACGCTCAAGCGGCCCAGCCAGGTGCTGGCCGAGCTGCTGGGCCCGCGCCCGCTGGCCGTGCTCTCGGGCCCCAACATCGCGCGCGAGATCGCGCGCGGCCTGCCGGCGGCCAGCGTGGTGGCCAGCCGTGACGAGGCCACGGCGCACCTCGTGCAGCACGTGCTGTCCTCCGAGCGGCTGCGCGCCTACCTCAACGCCGACGTGGTGGGCGTGGAGCTGGGCGGCGCGCTCAAGAACGTGATCGCGCTGGCGGCCGGCATGTGCGACGGCATGGGCCTGGGCGCCAACGCCAAGGCTGCGCTGCTCAGCCGCGGCATCCTGGAGATGGCGCGCCTGGGCGTGGCCTTCGGCGGCCAGCGGCCCACCTTCTTCGGCCTCTCGGGCCTGGGCGACCTGCTCACCACGGCCTACAGCGCCGACAGCCGCAACCGCGCCTTCGGCGAGCGGCTGGGCCGCGGCGAGCGCCCCGCCGACATCGCTGCCGGCATGCAGCAGGTGGCCGAGGGCGTGAAGTCGGCCGCCCCGCTGCACGACCTCATGCAGCGCCACGGCGTCTCGATGCCCATCGCCGAGCAGGTCTACCTCGTGCTGCACCGCGAGAAGCCGGTGCGCGAGGTGGTGCGCGACCTGATGCTGCGCAGCGCCAAGGACGAGTCCGAGGACCTCAACGTCCCCCACCGCTGAGGCCCGGCCCGCCGGCCGGGGCGGCGCCATGCGGGTTGGCCGGGTCGTGCCCGTGGGCGGCGGACTCTTCCTCGTTGTCGTTGAAGACGAACAGCGTGCGCGGCTGGCGCGGCAGCATCCAGGCGAAGTCGCCCTCGCACCCGGGCCCCTCGTAGCGGCTGCGCAGCACCTGCACGCCGTGCGCGCGGGCCACCTCCAGCAGCCCGCCCACGATGCGCTCGCGCACCGGCTGCGCGGTGGCGAAGATGCCGCCGCCCAGGCCCGTCTGGGGGCTCCAGCTCAAGGCCAGCGTGTCGAAGCGGCCCGTCTCGAGCAGCCGGCCCACCTGCGCCAGCGCGGCGGCTACGCGCAGCTGGACGCAGGAGCCGAGGCCGCCATCGCCGCCGCGCTGGCGCAGGTGGGCCGGCTGCTCGAGACGGGCCGCTTCGACACGCTGGCCGTGAGCTGGAGCCCCCAGACGGGCCTGGGCGGCGGCATCTTCGCCACCGCGCAGCCGGTGCGCGAGCGCATCGTGGGCGGGCTGCTGGAG
>JBJTIJ010000292.1:0-3968 GCA_046094945.1 Planctomycetia bacterium
CCGCCTGCACCACGAAGAAGTCCGGGTCGTCCAGGAAGGGCACCAGCACCTGGTCGGCGCGCAGGTCGCGGATCTGCACGTAGGCCGCCAGCGCCTTGATCTTCTGGTCCACGCCCACGGCACCTGCCCACCACTGCCGCCAGGCCTCGGCCTCCAGCGCGTCGCTGGCGTCGGGCTCGGCGGGCGCCACCTGCGCCAGGCGCCACACGGCGCGCCGCGCGCCGGCGGCCAGCTCGGGATCCGGGTCGCCGGCCTGCAGGGCCAGCAACAGCAGGGCGCTGCGCCGGGCGGCGTCGCCCTGGCTGCCCATGGCCTCGATGGCCAGCAGCGCCGCACGGCGCACGGAGGGGTCGGCGTCCTCCAGCGAGTGGCGCACCAGCCCCAGCAGGCCGTAGCCGCCGTGGCGCGCCAGCGCCAGCAGCGCACCGCCGCGCACCGCCGCCGCCGGCTCGCGCGCCGGGTCGAGCAGCACCATCACGGCGCGCAGCAGCGCAGGCGTGGGCTTGTCCTGCCGGAAGGCCACGTAGGCCAGCGCCTTCGTGCGCACCTCGACGTCCGCGGCCCCCAGCGCCTTGGCCAGCGCCGCGTCGTCGGGCGGCTGGCTGGGGTCGGGCGGCGGCGCGCGCAGCGCCTCGTCCATCTCCTTGAGCCGCGCCCGCTTGGCGGGGTCGCGCTCGAGCATGTAGAGCCGGCCCACGATGGGCTGGAGGTCGTCGCGCGCCACCGGCTGGCCGGCCTTGCCCTTGGCCAGCAGGGCGCGCCACTGGCCCCACAGCGGCTTGGTGAGCGTGGGCGACTCGGCCTGCAGCTGGCGCCACAGGCCGATGGCCGCGTCGTAGGCGCCCGAGGCCAGCTCCACCTCGGCGCGCAGGTCGCGCGCCATGGCGTCGCTGGGCCGCGCCTTGAGCAGCGCATCCACGTCGCGGCGCGCCCCGTCCACGCGGTTGAGCTCCAGCAGGCTCATGATGAGCAGCGCGCGCGCCCCCATGTCGGAGGGCTCGAGGTCGATCACGCGCCGCAGGTGCACGAGGGCGTCGGCCGAGCGGCCCTGGTCGCTGCACAGGCGCGCCAGGTCGCGCAGCGCCTGCACGTAGCTGGGATAGGCCGCCAGCGCACGCTGCAGGCTGGCCTCGGCCTCGCGCACGTTGGGCGGCACCTCGCGCAGCGCCAGGATGCCCAGGTCGCGGTGCGCGAAGTAGCACGAGGGCTCCAGCTGCAGCACCTCGCGCAGCACGGAGCGCGCGCCGGAGAGGTCCTTGGCTGCCGCCTCGGGCGGCACCTGCTCGGCGCGCTTGCCGTAGGCGCGGCCCAGCAGGTAGAGGCGCGCCACGCGGGCCGCACCCTGCGAGGGACGCGCCGCCAGCAGCTCCTGGTCGCGCACCACCGCGTCGATGGACACCTCGCGCAGCCGGCTGTCCTGTCGGCGCACGCCGTCCACGATCAGCTCCTCCCACTCGGGCCCCGCCGCCCACGCCGGGAGGGCGCAGGCCAGCAGCAGGCACAGGCTCGTCAGCAGGGACAGGCGTCGCATCGCGCACAGGCCTCGCGGGGTGGGCCCGGCATCGTACGCGCCGGGCGGGCGCATCCCTCGCGGCGCGTGGCCCCGGCGGCGGCGCTCAGGCGCGCGTGGCGGCCTCGAGGTCGTGCCACAGGCTGGGGTGGGACTTGGCCACGGCCGCCGCCCCCTCCAGCGAGGTGCCCGGCAGGCGCAGGGCAGCCAGCGCCGCCGCGAAGGCCAGGCGGTGGTCGCCGTGCGCATGCAGGCAGGCGGCCCGCGGCGCGCCGCCTTGCACCACGAGGTCGCTGTCGCCCGCCTCTGCCTCGATGCCCAGCGCCGCCAGCAGGGCTGCGCTGCGCGCCACGCGATCGCTCTCCTTGCCGCGGGCGTGGGCCAGCCCCACCAGCCGCGTGCGGCCGCGCGCGAAGGCCGCCAGCACCGCCACCAGCGGCAGCAGGTCGGGCGCGTCGCGCAGGTCCACCTCGCCGGCCGCCGCGAGGCCCTGCGGCGGGCCCTGCACCTCTGCCACGCCGCCGGCCAGCACATCGACGCGCGCCCCCATGCGCGCGAGCAGGGCGGGCAGCACGGCATCGGCCTGCGCCGAGCCGGCCGGCAGGCCCGGCACGTGGGCGCGCCCGCCGGTGAGCGCCGCTGCCGCCCACCACCAGGCTGCGGCCGAGGCATCGGGCTCGACCACCAGCCCCTCGCAGTGCGGCACGCCGCCCGCCACCTCGATGCGCCCGCCGGGCGCCGCGAGGCCCGCGAGCCCCACCTCGATGCCGAAGGACCGCAGCACGGCCGCCGTGACCGCGAGGTAGGGCCGCGACACGGCCACGCCAGGCACGCGCACGCACAGCCCGCCCAGCCGCGGCGCCAGCAGCATGAGCGCGCTCAGGTGCTGGCTGGAGTGCTGGGCCGCCACGCTCACCTCGCCGCCGCGCATGCCGCCGCCGATCACACGGTGCGCGCCGCTGGGCTTGCGCACCACGTGCGCGCCCAGCCGGCCCAGCGCCCGGCGCAGCTCGCGGTGCGGCCGCGCCAGCAGTGCCGGCCGCCCGCGCACCAGCGTGCGCGCCCCCGCCGGCCGCAGCGTGGCCAGCGCCGTGCACAGGCGCAGGCCCGTGGCCCCCAGGCCCAGGTCCAGCACCAGCGAGGCGCGCGAGGTGCCCAGCGCACCCTCCTGCCAGCGGCCCAGCTGCTCGAGCGCTGCCGACAGCTCCAGCACGTCGCGCGCGCAGCCCGGCCCCAGCGCGGGGCGGCCGTCGGCCTGCCGCAGGTCACAGGGCAAGTCGGCCAGCGCCGAGAGCACCAGCGCGCGCTGCAGCAGCGACTTGCTGGGCGGCACGTCAAAGGCGCCGGCCAGCGGCCGCTGCGCAGGGGGCAAGGCCTGGGCCATGGCCCCGGCATACGGCCCGGGCCACGGCGCGGGGGCAGGAAAAGCAGCGCCGCGGGCTGCCGGGCGGCCCGGCGGCCCGCGGGGGCCCCTCGCGGCCGGGGGACCCGGCGCGCTAACATCCCTCGCCCACGGAGGGCTCCATGAGCGTCACCACGGTCGCCACGACGAACCTCGAGGGCCTCACGCTGCTGCACCGCGGCAAGTTGCGCGACGTCTACGACCTGGGCGCGCACCTGCTGATCGTGGCCACCGACCGCATCAGCGCCTTCGACTGCGTGCTCTCGCCGGCCATCCCGGGCAAGGGCCAGGTGCTCACCAGCCTCTCGGTGTGGTGGTTCGACCAGCTCAAGGACATCGTGCCCCACCACCTCGTGACCACCGACCTCGAGCGCATGCCGCCCGAGGTGCGCCGGCACGCCGCCGTGCTGCAGGGCCGCAGCATGCTGGTCAAGCGCCTGCAGATGCTGCCCATCGAGTGCGTGGCCCGCGGCTACCTGACCGGCTCGGGCTGGAAGGACTACAAGGCCAGCGGCGCCATCTGCGGCCACCGGCTGGCGCCCGGGCTGGTGGAGAGCGTGCGCATCGAGCCGCCGATCTTCACGCCCGCCACCAAGGAGCAGACGGGCCACGACATCAACGTGGACTTCGAGGAGACGGCGCGGCGCGTGGGCCGCGAGATGGCCGGCCGCCTGCGCGACGTGACGCTGGCCGTCTACGCCCGCGCGCGCGACATCGCCGCGCAGCGCGGCATCCTGATCGCCGACACCAAGCTCGAGCTGGGCCTGGACGCCGCGGGCACGCTCACGCTGGGCGACGAGGTGCTCACGCCCGACTCCTCGCGCTTCTGGGACGCCAAGGCCTACGTGCCGGGACGCCCGCAGGCCTCCTTCGACAAGCAGCAGGTGCGCGACTGGCTCGACCGCCAGGGCTGGGACCACAACCCGCCGGCGCCCGTGCTGGCCCCCGAGGTGGTCAAGGGCGTGGGCGACACCTACCGCGAGATCCACCGCCGGCTCACCGGCCGCCTGCCCTAGCGGCCCCGGCGCGGCGTCACGACTGCTCACCCCGGAGGTG
>JBJTIJ010000293.1:0-2769 GCA_046094945.1 Planctomycetia bacterium
GTGGCCGGCCGCGGACTGCCGCTGCTGCTGCTGCTGGATGCCGACGGCCGCCCGCTGGACCGCACGGCGCGCAGCCCGCGCGACCCGTGCCGCACGGCACGGCTGGAGTGCTTCGAGGCCCCGCAGGTGTTCGCGCGCCGGGTCGATGCCGTTGGCGGCGCGCAGCGGCTCGGCCTCGGCCTGCAGGCGCGCGGCCCAGGCCAGGCGGCTGCGCTCGTGGCGGCGCGCCAGCACCTCGCCGGGCTGCGCCGCAGGATCGGCGGCCAGGTGCGCCGTGCCGTCGGCCTCCACCAGCCCCACGCGCCAGGCCGTGCCGCCCACGAAGATGGGGTCGTCGCCCGCCGACATGGTCTCGGCGTTGAGGTCGTGCACGCGCGCCAGCCGTTCCACCGGCCCCAGCCACCACAGGTCGTCGGCCGCGTCGAAGGCCCCGTCGAGGTCGCCGTCCAGCAGGTAGAGCGCCAGCGTGCGCCCGCCCACGTTCACCGTGCCGCGCAGCGCCCCGGGCGACGCCAGCGTGCCCTCGACGCGCGCGCCGCGCTCCTCGGCCTGCAGCACCAGCTCCTCGCCCAGCACCTCGGTGCGCGCGCGCCAGGCCACCTCGCCGGGCGCGGCCGCGACGGGCTCGGCGCCCAGCGCCTCGCGCGCGAGGTCCAGCCGGCGGTCGCCGTCGAGGTCGACGTGCACGCTGGCCGCCAGCCCGCCCGTGGCGTCCGTGAGGAAGGCCACGCCCACCAGCACGTCGCGCCCAGCCAGCCGCACGCGCGCGAGCAGGTCGGCCTTGCCGCCGCCGGGCAGCAGCACGCCGCCGGGCGGCGGCGCCTCCAGCGGCAGCACGCGCCGCGCGCCGCCCTGCAGGCGCACCAGCCGCCGCACGCGCGCCGTGCGCTCCACCTCCAGCACGGCCGGCACGCCGTCGAGCGTGAACTCGGCGCCCCAGCGCTGGCCGCGCTCGCTGCCGTGCACGGCCACGCGGCGCTGCTCGCCGGGCGCCTCGAAGGTGCCGTCGCCGTCTTGGTCCACGCACAGCAGCGGCAGGCGCAGGCTGCTGCCCTCCGGCGCGTACAGCCCCACCAGCACGTCGCGCCGCGCCCAGCGCACGCGGCCGAAGGCGCCATCGTTGCGCGCAAGGCCCTTGACCAGGCCGGCGGACGCCGCCGGGCCCAGCTCGAAGGTGACCGCCCGGCCGGCGGGCAGGCGGTCCAGCGGGTCGTCGGGCCGCGGCTGGAAGCCGGCATAGGCGCGGAACTGCGTGGCCACGGCCAGGCCGGCACGGGCTGGGCCTGCCGGGGACGCCGGCGCCGGCGTGCCCTCGTCGGCCCGCCCCGGCAGGGCAGCCGAGGTGGCCAAGGCGGCCAGCAGCAGGCCCCGCAGGGACCAGGACCCGAGCACGCGCACGCCAGACTCCGGTGGAAGCCCCCACCCTACGCGAGGGCCCCAGCGGCCCCGCCGCAAGGCTGGGCCGGGCATTGGCCGACCGCGCGGTCTGACAAGGACCTACGGTGGCCGGGCGCAGGCCCTGGGACCCGCGCCGGGACCCGCGCGCCCGCGCCTTGGCTTGCCGCCCGCGAAGGGCCCCCCTACCTTCGGCCGCTTCCCCCTCGTCCCGGCCTCGCCTCCCGGCAGGCCACCCGTCGTCCCGGAGCCTCTCGCACTGCCATGGGTCGTTACACCGGTCCGAAGCTGAAGAAGTCCAAGCGCGTCCGCGCGCCGATCTCCGACACGACCAAGCACATGAAGGCCGAGCTCGAGGCCGGCCCGGGCGTGCACGGTGCGCGCCGCCGCGGCAAGAGCACCATCTACGGCGACCGCCTGCGCGAGAAGCAGAAGCTGGCCTTCTTCTACAGCATCGGCGACCGCCAGTTCCGCCGCTACATGGACGAGGCCACGCGCACCAAGACCAACACCGGCCAGAAGCTCAACGAGCTGCTCGAGCGCCGGCTGGACAACGTGCTGCGCCGCGGCGCGCTGGCGCGCACCATCTGGCAGGCCCGCCAGATGGTGGCCCACGGCCACGTGAACGTGAACGGCCACCGCGTGGACCGCCCCTCGTTCCAGGTCAAGCCCGGCGACGTGATCGCCTTCCGTCCCAAGAAGAAGGACGCGATGAAGGCCATGGCCGACACGGCCGACCAGAACTCGATCGTGCCCACCTGGATCGAGGTCAACCGCGACGAGGGCACCATCAAGGTCATGCGCCTGCCGACGCCGGACGAGATCTTCCGTCCGTTCGAGGCGAACATGCAGCTGGTGGTCGAGTTCTGAGCCGCCCGCGCGCCCCGCGGGGCGCGCGCTCGCGGCCCGGCCCTGCAGCCCCAGGCTGCAGCCCGGCCCTCCTCCCGCCCCGATGAGCTCCACCGTCACGGTGACTGCGCGCTGCGCCGCCTGCCAGCGCATCCTGGCCACCTGGCATGGCGTGCCGCGCGGGCCGGAGGGGCGCTCGAGGCTGGCAACGACGGCGAGCGACTTGCTGGCGTGGCACAAGGCGGTGGTGCCGACGTGCAAGGGGACCTCCATCCATTTCAGCGACCGCGCGGAGCCGCGGTAGGTAGGGCCTGCGCTCGTACCGGGGGACGGCGTGCTGGGCCGGGGGCGCTCGGGCCCCCTCGTCGTCCTCGTGTACGCCGGATACACGACGTCCTCCTCATGGGCCCTCCGCACCCCGTCCAGCGCGCCGGTGGCGTGTCGGAGGCTGGAGCGGAAGAGCGCACGGCGCGCTGGGCTGGGCGCGGTCCGGCCCATGACGACGACGACGCGTAGCCTTGCTAC
>JBJTIJ010000294.1:0-2383 GCA_046094945.1 Planctomycetia bacterium
AGGGCCGCCTGCGCGCCAAGACTGGCACGCTGGGGCAGTCGGGCGTGCATGCGCTGGCCGGCGTGCTCGAGGCCTCGGGCAGCCGCCCCGCGCTGTGCTTTGCCATCCTCGTCAACCGCGGGGCCTGGAACGGCAATGCGCGCGTGCTGATCGACGACCTGGTCGAGATCCTCGCCCAGCCATGAGCGCGGCCGCGCGCGTGCCGCTGGCCGAGCGCATGCGGCCCCGCAGCCTCGACGAGGTGCTGGGCCAGGAGCGCCTGCTGGCCCCCGGCAGCCTGCTGCGCGCCGCGCTCACGGGCGGTGCGCTGCCCAGCCTGGTGCTGTGGGGCCCGCCCGGCAGCGGCAAGACCACGCTGGCGCGCCTGCTGGCCGATGCCGGCGGGCTGGACTTCGTGCCGCTCTCCGCCGTCACCAGCGGCGTGAAGGACGTGCGCGAGGTGGTCGCGCGCGCCCGCGACCAGCGCCTGCTGGGCCTGCGCACGCTGCTGTTCGTGGACGAGATCCACCGCTTCACCCGCGCCCAGCAGGACGCCTTCCTGCCGCACGTGGAAGATGGCACGCTGGTGCTGGTGGGGGCCACGACCGAGAACCCGGGCTTCTCGCTCACCGGGGCACTGCAGTCGCGCGTGCGCGTGCTGGTGCTGGAGGCGCTGGGCGAGGCTGCGCTGGGCCGCATCCTGGAGCGTGCCCTGGCCGACCCCGAGCGAGGCCTCGCAGGCCGCGTGGCGCTGGAGCCCGCCGCACGCACCGCGCTGCTGGAGGCTGCCGGCGGCGATGCCCGCCGCATGCTGGGCGTGCTGGAGTCGGCCGCGCAGGTGGCGGGGGCGCAGGGTGCGCCGGATCGCGTGGGCGAGGCCCACGTGCGCGAGGCGGCCCAGGCGCGCCTGTACGCCTTCGACCGCGCCGGTGACGACCGCTACGACCTGCTCTCGGCCCTGCACAAGTCGCTGCGCGGCAGCCACGTGGATGCGGCGCTCTACTGGCTTGGCCGCCTGCTGGAGGCCGGCGAGGAGCCGCGCGTGATCGCGCGCCGGCTGGTGGCCATGGCCAGCGAGGACGTGGGCCTTGCCGACCCCACGGCCCTGTCCACCGCGGTGGCGGCGCTGCACGCGTTGGAGTTCCTCGGGCCGCCCGAGGGCGAGCTGGCACTGGCGCAGGCCGTGCTGCACCTGGCCACGGCGCCCAAGAGCAACAGCGTGGTGCTGGCGCTGCATGCGGCGCGCGAGGCGGCGAGGTCCCACCCGCAGGCGCCCGTGCCGCCGCACCTGCGCAACGCCCCGACGGCCTTCGCCCGCCAGCAGGGCCACGGCGCCGGCTACGCCTATCCCCACGACCACCCGCTGGCCTTCGTGCCGCAGGCCTACCTGCCTGCCGGGCTGGAGGGGCTGGTGCTCTTCACGCCGCACGAGATCGGCCAGGAACGCGAGACGGCGCGGCGGGCGGCGTGGTGGCGCCGCCAGCACGAGCAGGGCCGCCTGCAGGAGCAAGCCCGCCCGCAGCAGCCGGACCGCCCGCAGGAGCAGGGGGGCGGCCCGGCCTAGGCGCTGCGCGGGCGCTGGCCCTGCCCTGCGGCCCGGCGATGCTGGCCCGACCCCGGAGGTCCCATGCTGGACGACGCCCGCGAGATCGCCGAGCAGGCTGGCCGCCTGCTCATGGAGCGCTTCGGCCGGCTGGCCGGCAACGAGATCGAGCGCTCGGGACGCCGCGACGTGAGCACGGCCGCCGACCGCGAGAGCGAGGCCTGCATCGAGCGCGAGCTGCGCGCGCGCTTCCCCGGCCACGCGATCCTGGGCGAGGAGGCCCTCAAGGCCGCAGGCGGCCGGCCCACGCTGGATGCGCGGCCCACGTGGGTGGTGGACCCGCTGGACGGCACCGTGAACTTCGTGCAGGGCCTGCCGCTGTTCTGCACCAGCATCGGGCTGGTGGAGGGCGGCCAGCCGGTGCTGGGCGTGGTGCACGCCCCGGCGCTGGGCCTCACCTTCTGGGGAGCGCCCGGCAGCGGTGCCTTCGAGGGCGAGCGGCCCGTGAGCGTGAGCGCCACGCCCCTGCTGGAGGAGGCCATCCTGGCCACCGGCTTCGCCTACGACCGCAACCGGCTGGCCGACACCAACCTGGAGAACTTCGTGCAGCTGGGCCTGCGCGTGCGCGGCATGCGCCGCTTCGGTGCCGCAGCGCTGGACCTCGCCTTCGTGGCCTCGGGGCGGCTGGACGGCTTCTGGGAACTGCACCTCAAGCCGTGGGACGTGGCGGCGGGGGCGGCGCTGGTGCGTGCGGCCGGCGGGCGGGTCACGGACCAGCGCGGAGGCGAGGACTGGCTCCTGGGCGGGCACCTCGTGGCCAGCAACGGCCTGCTGCACGAGGACCTGCGCACCTCGCTGGCC
>JBJTIJ010000295.1:0-5765 GCA_046094945.1 Planctomycetia bacterium
GGCCGGCGGCCGGGGCTCGCGGGCGGGCCGGGCGCGGGACCCGCCGGCCGGCGCGGCGCTCGCCGGGCTGCGGGCCGGGCTGGTGGCGGACGGCAGGGGCGCGCCCGGGCCGCCGCCCTGCGCGCGGTAGGGCGCCGGCATGGGGGAGGACGCCCGCCGCAGCGCCGGCCTTGGCTGGCGCGACGTGCCCGTGACGGGCATGCACTGCGCCGGCTGCGCGGCCAGCGTGGCGGCCGCGCTCGGGCAGGCTGCCGGCGTGGAGGGGCTGGAGGTGGACGCGGCCACCCAGCGGGCCCGCTGGCGTGGCGGGCCAGGCTGGGCGGGCGTCGAGGCCGCGCTGGCGCGCGCGGGCTATGGCCTGGGACGCCGCAGCACGCTGTTGCCGTGGGCCGGCCGCCCGGCGGCCGGGCGCGAGGCCCTGGCGCAGTCCGTGCGCGGGCTGGACGGCGTGCACGCCGTGCAGGCGGGGCAGCACGGGCTCGAGGTGCAGCACGTGGACGCGGCGCAGGTGCTCGATGCGCTGCGCGACCTGCTGCCCGAGCCGGGAGCGCTCGAGACGGAAGACGACCCCGTGGCCGCACGCCGGCGCCGCGAGGCCGCGGCCTGGCGCTGGCGCGCGGCCCTGGCCGCGCCCGTGGCGGCGTGGACCATGCTGGCCGGCATGCACGCCACCGCGGGCTGGCTGCCGTCGCTGCTGCGCAGCGAGGCACTGGCCTGGCTGGCCACCGCGCTGGCCCTGCTTTTGTGCGGTGCGCCGCTGCTGGCGCAGGCGGCGCGTGCGCTGCGCCGCGGGCGGGCGGACATGGACCTGCTGGTGGTGCTGGGCATGCTGGCCTCGCTGGCCGGCAGCGTGCCGCGCGCCCTGCTGGGCCAGCCGGGCCCGCTGTGGCTGGAGTCGGGCGCGGGCATCCTGGCCCTGGTGTGCCTGGGCCGCTGGGTGGAGTCGCGCGCGCGCCACGCCGCCGGAGAGGCCGTGGCGCGGCTGGCGCGGCTGGCGCCGCAGGTGGCGCGGCTGCTGGTGCCCGGCGGCGATCGCGAGGTGGCCGTGGCCCGCCTGCTGCCCGGCGACCGGGTGCGCGTGGCCGCCGGCGCGCAGGTGCCCGTGGACGGGACGGTGGTGGAGGGCGCGGGCACGGTGGACGCCTCGCTGGTCACCGGCGAGTCGGTGCCCGTGGCCTGCCAGGCCGGCAGCGCCGTGCACGGGGGCACGCTGTGCGTCGAGGGCAGCCTCGTGGTGGAGGCCGGCGCGGTCGGCGAGCAGGCGCTCCTGGCCCGCATCCAGCGCTGGGTGCGCGAGGCCGAGGGCGCGCGCGCCCCGCTGCAGCGGCTCGCCGACCGCGTGGCGGCCGTGTTCGTGCCGCTGGTGCTGCTGCTCTCGCTGCTCACGCTGGGCGGCCACCTGCTGGCGGGCTCGGGCTGGGAGGCAGGCCTCTCGGCCGCCGTGGCCGTGCTCGTGATCGCCTGCCCCTGCGCGCTGGGGCTGGCCACGCCAGCGGCGCTGGTGGTGGCGGCGGGGCGCGGCGCGCAGCGCGGCATCCTCGTCAAGGGCGGCGAGGCGCTCGAGCGCGCCGCGCGCGTGCGCGTGGTGGCCTTCGACAAGACCGGCACGCTCACGCAGGGGCGGCCCGCGCTGGCCGAGGTGCAGCTCGCCAGCGGCAGCCGCGAGCGCTTCCTGGAGCTGGCCGGCGCCGTGGCCCTGGCCAGCGAGCACCCCTCGTCGCGGGCGCTGGTGGAGGCGGCGCGCGCCGCGGGGCTGGACCTGCCGGCCGTGCGCGAGGCGCACGTGCAGCCCGGCGAGGGCGTGCGCGGGCGCGTGCAGGGGCGCGAGGTGCTGCTGGGCCGCAGCGCCTGGCTCGCGGCGCAGGGCGTGCCCGCCGCGGCGCTGGCCGAGGCCGACCGGCGCGCCGACGGGGCCGGCGCCAGTGCCGTGCACGTGGCTGCCGGCGGCGAGCTGCTGGGCAGTGCGTGGCTGCGCGATCCCCTGCGGCCCGAGGCGCGCGCTGCGCTGGCCGCGCTGGAGGCCGAGGGCATCGCCTGCTGGATCGTCTCGGGCGACCGCCCCGCGGCGGTGGCGGCCGTGGCCCGCGAGCTGGGCGTTGCGCAGGCCGTCGGGGGCGCCACGCCGCTGGAGAAGGCCCAGCGCGTGCGGGCGGCCATGCAGCAGGGCCACGTGCTGGCCCTCGTGGGCGATGGCGTCAACGACGCCCCGGCGCTGGCCGAGGCCGACGTGGGCATCGCCGTGGGCGGGGCCAGCGCGGCCAGCGCCGCCGCGGCCACGCTGGCGCTGACCGGCAACGACCTCGCCCGCGTGCCCGAGGCGCTGGCGCTGGCGCGGGCCACGGTGCGCGTCGTGCGCCAGAACCTCGTCTGGGCCTTCGCCTACAACGTGGCTGCCCTGCCGCTGGCTGCGCTGGGCGTGCTGCCCCCGATGGCCGGCGCCGCGCTGATGTCGGCCAGCAGCGTCTCGGTGCTGCTCTCCTCGCTGCGCCTGCGCCGCTGGACGTGGCACGCTCCCGCGCCCCGGACCTGACCTGTCGCGCCCCGGCAGGCCGGCCCCAAGGTGCCCGCGCGGCCGGTGGCCGCCCGGAGCGGGGTGCGCGCACGGGCCTCCCGCCGGGCCGCCGGCGCCCGTAGGCTCCGGGCGTGGCCTCCCGCCTGCCCCGCGTGCATGACCTGCCGCCGATGGCGGCGCCCGTGACCGTGGTGGGCGACGTGCACCTCTCCGAGCGCGACCCGGCGCTGGAGCGCCGCTTCCTCGCCTGGCGCGAGGCGCAAGGCTCGCGCGGCGGCACGCTGGTGCTGCTGGGCGACGTCTTCGACGCGTGGGCGGGGCCCGGGCAGGAGCGCGAGCCGCGCCACGCCGCGCTGGCTGCCGTGCTGGCGCGGCTGGCCGGGGCGGGCGTGAGGCTGTGCTTCCAGCCGGGCAACCGCGACTTCCTCTTCCGCGGCCTGCCGGGCGTGTCGCTCGAGCTGTGGCCCGACGTGGTGCGCACCACGTGGGGCGGGCGGCGCGTGCTGCTCACGCACGGCGACCTGCTGGTGAGCGCCGACCGCTCCTACCTGCGGCTGCGGCGCTTCCTGCGCTGGGGGCCCACGCTGGCCGTGGCACGCCGCCTGCCCTATGCGCTGCGCTCGGGCCTGGCGCGCGGCCTCAGGCGCGCCTCGCGGCAGGCGGTCAAGGCCAAGCCGCGGCGCTGGCTGGACATCGACTACGGGCTGGCCCGCCGCTGGCTGGAGCAGTCGGGCTGCGAGGTGCTCGTGGCCGGGCACGTGCACACCGGCGTGCACCACCGGCTGCCGGGCACGCCCGCGCGCGAGGTGCTGGTGCTGCGCGACTGGGACCACGAGGGGGGCGTGGTGCGCTTCGACGGCCAGCGGGTGGCCCTGCTGGGCGCCGGGGCAGCCTGAGCGCGTGCGCTACGTCGAGCCCGTCTACCGGCCGCCCTCGGAGGCCGACTCCTACCTGCTGCACGTCACCTACGGCTGCAGCCACAACGAGTGCACGTACTGCGCGATGTACCGCAGCAAGCGCTTCGCGGTGCGGCCCGAGGCCGAGATCCTCGAGGACATCGCGCAGGCGGCCCGCGTGCTGCCCGGGGTGCGGCGCGTGTTCCTGCTGGACGGGGACGCGCTCACCGCGCCCACCCGGCGCCTCGTGCCCGTGCTGGAGGCGCTGGGGCAGGCCTTCCCGGGCCTGCAGCGCGTGGGCTCCTACGTCAATGCGGTCTCGATCCTGTCCAAGGACGACGCCGAGCTGGCGCGCCTGCGCGCCTTGCGGCTGGGCATCGGCTACCTGGGACTGGAGAGCGGCGATGCGGAGGTCAACCGGCGCATCGTCAAGGGCGCCACCCTCGACGAGCAGGTCGAGGCCGTGCGCCGGGCGCAGGCGGCCGGCATCAAGATGAGCGTCATGGTGCTGCTGGGCATCGCGGGCCGCGAGCGCAGCCTGGCCCACGCGGCGGCCACGGCCGAGGTGCTCAACGCCATGGACCCGCGCTTCGTCTCCTGCCTGTGCGTGACGCCGGTGCCCGGCACGCCGCTGTGGGACGACGTGCAGGCGGGCCGCTTCGAGCTCCCCTCGCCCCGCGAGATCCTCGAGGAGCTGGCCGTGCTGGTCGGGGGGCTGAGGCTCTCCGGGGCCGTGTTCCGCAGCAACCATGCCAGCAACTGGCTGCCGCTGGGCGGGCGCCTGCCCGCCGACCGCGAGCGGCTGCTGGAGGCCATCGACCTGGCGCGTGCGGGGGCGCTGCCGCTCAAGCCCGACTGGCTGCGCGGCCTCTAGGCACCACGTCCGGAGCGGGCGGGCGCCGTCGCTGCCTGCGCGGCCCTTGCCGGCGCAGCCCCGGCCGGCTGCGGCGCGTGGGCGCCTCCGGGGGGCCTGCGCGCAGCCGGCAGCGGCACGCGTGGCGGGGGCTGCGCCCCGGCTCGGGCCGGCGCCGATGCTGCTGGCGGGCCGGGGCCCGGGCGCTATACCTAGGGGGATGAGGCAGGTTCTCCTCCCATGGATCGTGGCGCTGGCCGCGCTCTTGCCGGGCACGCACCCGGCGACGGCGCAGACCGGCTCGGATGCGCTGGCCGCCCGGCTGGCGGCGCGCCTCGCCGAGGCGCGCATCCCCGAGGCCAGCGTGGGCGTGGCCGTGCTGGCGCTGGGCGAGGGTGGTGCGCTGGTCTACGGGCGCAATCCCACGCAGGTGCTCTCGCTGGCCTCGGTCTCGAAGGTGCTCACCGCCGCCACCGCGCTGGACCTGCTGGGCCCCGGCCACGCCTTCACCACGCGCGTCTCGGCGCGCGGCACGCTGGCGGGCGGCGTGCTGGACGGCGACCTGGTCGTGCACGGCAGCGGCGACCCGCACCTGAGCGAGCGCGCCGCCGGCGGCACGCCCGCCGCCGTGCTCGAGGCGCTGGCCCGCAAGGTGGCCGCCGCGGGCGTGCGCGAGGTGCGCGGCGCGCTCGTCCTCGACGACGGCGGCTTCGACCGCGAGTACGTGCACCCGGGCTGGAGCGCGCAGGACCGCCAGCGCACCTATGGCGCGCCGGTGGCAGGGCTGGCCTTCAACGACTCGTGCATCGAGGTGATGGTGGGCCCCTCGCGCCGGGCAGGCGAGCGCTGCGAGCTGGGCCTGCCGGCCACGGCGGGTGCCTGGGCAGTCGAGAACCTCACCACCACCGTGGACGGGTCGCGCAACGAGGCCGCCGGGGCCTGGTCGACGGCCACGCGCAGCCTGCAGGTGCGGGGCAAGGTGGGGCGCACGGCCCCGACGGTGCGCGTGGAGCTGCCGGTGCCCGACCCGCTGGCATGGTTCGGAGGCGCCTTCCAGCGCTGCCTGGACACGGCCGGCGTGCGCGTGCGCGGCGGCATGCGCCCGGCGCGCGACGCAGCCGACCGCAGCCCTGGCCGCGTGCTTGCCGAGCACCAGACGCGGCTGGACGAGGTGCTGCGCGTGATGAACCGGCGCAGCCAGAACTTCTATGCCGGCCAGGTCTTCAAGGCCTGCGGCGCGGCGTGGTCGGGTGCAGGCAGCTGGGCCTCGGGCACGCAGGCCGTGCGCGAGATGCTGCGCCGGCGCGGCGTGCCTGCGCCGGAGACCGCCACGCTGGTGGACGGCTCGGGTCTGGCCGTGGAGAACCAGGCCAGCGCGGGCACGGTGGCGCTCACGCTGTGGAAGTTCGAGCGCGACCTGCTGCGCGGCCCCGTGCTGCACGACTCGCTGGCAGCGCCGGGCGAGGAGGGCACGCTCGACGACCGCCTCGTGACGCGCTTCACC
>JBJTIJ010000296.1:0-4209 GCA_046094945.1 Planctomycetia bacterium
GCCCGAGGCCGCGCGCTGAGGGCGGCCGGCGCCCGCCTCGCGGGCCCCGCTGAGGAACATGCGCAGCACGGCGCTGGACAGGCGCTCGGGCGAGGCGCCCGGCCCGCCATGGGCGTCGAGCGCCAGGCGGTCGGCCATGCCCAGCAGCAGGCGCGCGCGCTCGTCGCTGTGCGCGGGGGGCACGCGCCCGGCCACGGCGTCGGCGGCGGCCTGCACCTGCTGGAGGTAGCGGCGGCGCTGCTCGTCCACCCGCCGGGCGCGCTCGCCGCGCAGCAGGCCGGGCGTGCCGCGCAGCACCTCGGCCTCGGCCGGGTGGGCCAGCACGCGCCGCACGTGGTCGGTCACCAGCGCGCGCAGCCGCTCGCGGGGGCCCGGCACGCTGGCCGTGGCCAGCGCGCTGGCCACGGCGGCATCCAGCACGCGCAGGTGCGCGCGGTAGAGCAGCTCGTCGCGCCCGCCCACGTAGGTGTAGAGGTTGGCCAGGCTGGTGCGCGCCTCGCGCGCCACCTCGCGCATGGTGGTGCCGTGCATGCCGTGGCGCTGCAGCGCGCGCAGCGCGGCGGCGAGGATGCTGTCCAGCCGCTGGTCGCGGCGCATCAGCCCCGCCCGGGCCCCGGCGGCGGCTCGTGCGCCGGCCCGTGGTAGGTGACCGAGCAGCCCGGCGACTCCCACAGCGTGAGCTCGCACAGCGGCAGGCCCTGCGCGGCCAGCCGCTCCCAGATCCAGGCCACGATGTGCTCGGCCGAGGGCAGCGCCAGCAGGTCGTTGAGGTGCGTGTGGTCGAGGGCCTCGATCACGTGCGTGCGCACCAGCGCCTTGAGGTCGCCGAAGTCGATGGCAATGCCCGTCAGGGGGTTGACGGGCGCGCGGCAGGCCACGCGCAGGCGGTAGCCGTGCCCGTGCAGGCGCCGGCAGCGGCCCGGGTGGTTGGGCAGCTGGTGCGAGGCCTCGAAGTGGAAGTCGCGGCGGACGATCACGCCGCGATCGTAGGGGCGCCGCGGGCGCGCGTCGACACGCCGTGCGGGGGCCGGCCGGTGGCCGGGTCCGGCTGGTAGGGTGTGCCGGTGAGCGCGGCCGCCCCCGTCGTCGAGCTGGCCTTCGGCGCCGGCACCTGCCGCGTGGCGCTGCCGGCGGGCGTGGAGCTGGTGCGGCCCGCGCCGCCGCCGGCGCTGGCGCCGCGCGACCCGCTGGGCGTGGTGGCCGACGCGCTCGACCAGCCCGTGGGCGCGCCGCCGCTGGAGCAGCTGGCCCGCGGCTGCGGGCGCGTGACGGTGGTGGTGCCCGACCCCACGCGGCCGGCGGCGGCGGCCACCTACCTGCTGCCCGTGCTGGCACGGCTGGCGCGCGCCGGCCACGGCCCCGGCACGATCCGCGTGCTGGTGGCGCGCGGCATCCACGCGGCCGCCTCGCGCGACGAGGTGCAGGCGCTGGTGGGGCCCGAGGTGATGGAGGCGCTGCGGCCGCTGCAGTCGGCGCCCGACCTGCCGGAGTGGAACGAGCCGCTGGGCGACGACCCCCAGCTGGGGCCGGTGCGCGTGCACCGCCTCGTGGCCGACGCGGGGCTGGTGCTGCTCACCGGGGCGGTGACGCCGCACCACCTGGCCGGCTTCGGCGGCGGGGCCAAGGCACTGGTGCCGGGCACGGCCGACCGCGCCACCGTGCTGGCCGCGCACCGCCTCACGCTGCGCACGCTGGTGCGCCCCGACGGCAGCGTGGCGCCGGTCACGGGCCGGCTGGAGGCCAACCCCTTCCGCGAGGCCTTGCTGCGCGTGGCCCGCGCCACGGGCCGCTGTGCGCTGCTCAACGTGGTGCTCGACCGCGAGCAGCGCATCGTGGCCGCGGCGGCCGGCGAGGTGGGGGAGGCGCATGCGCGCGCCTGCGCGCTGTGGCGCGAGGTGCACGCCCCGGGTGCGCCCGAGCCCTGCGACCTGGTGCTGGCCGGCGTGCGCTCGCCGCGCGCCGACGACCTCGTGCAGGCCCACAAGGCCCTGCTGGCCGCCTGCGAGTGGGCCCGCCCGGGCGCGCCCATCGTGTGGCTGGCGCGCGCCGCGCGCGGGCCGGGCCATCCCGAGTTCCTGCCGTGGTTCGAGAGCGGGCGGCTGGAGCGGCACCTGGCGGCCCTGCGGCGCGCCTTCCACCCCTACGGGCTCACGGCCTACTCCGTGCGGCGCATCGCGGCCAGCCACCCCGTGGTGACGGCCAGTGAGGTCTCGCCCGACATCCTGCGCGGCATGGGACTGCTGCCCTGCCCCAGCCCCGAGGCGGCCGTGGCCCATGCGCTGGGCCTGGCCGGGGCCTCGGGCGGGCGCCTGCGGGTGGCCGTGCTGGAGGATGCGGGCACGTAGGCGGCCGCGCAGGGTGGCTGCGAAACCGGGCGGCGTCTCGCAGCGAGGACAGCGGGGCGGGCCGCAAGGAAGGCGGCTCGCCGCGGCGCGTTGCTGCGGGCACGCCCGCCCCGTGCTGCTGCGGGCACGCCCGCCCCGGCCGGGGCTTGTGTGCCGCCCGTGGTTCCCGCTAGCGTCCCGCCTCGCCCGGGCGGCGCGTCCCGGCGCCGGCGGGCGGGTCCCGTGCCCAGAGGCTCCTCCATGCGTGCTCGCGCGCTGCCCCTCCTGCTGACGCCCGCGGCACCGCGTGCGCGTGCCGTGCGCCCGGCCGCGCGGGGCTGGCGCTGGCTGGGCCGGCCGCTGCTGCTGGCGGCGAGCCTGCTGCTGGCGAGCCTGCTGCTGGCCGCCTGCGGCGGCGGCGGCGACCCGTTTGGCGTGCCGGGCACCCAGCTGCGCATCACGAGCACCACCATCGCGGAAGCGCCGGCGCCCGCCGACCTCGACCCGCAGTTCGAGTCGGCCGACGTGGTCGACTGGCAGGTGCCGCTGGAGGGGGGCTGTGGCGGCCCCTACACGCTGCAGGTGATCGGCGGCACGCTGCCGCCGGGCATCGCGGTGGCCGACGGCGTGGAGCCGGGCAGCGGGGCCCGCCTGCACCACCTGCGCGGCCCGCTGCTGGCCCACGGCACGTGGGACTTCCGCCTGCAGGTGACCGACACCTCCTGCCGGCCCTTCGAGTACGCCACGGCCGACTTCCGCTGGTCGGTGGCCGAGGGCCGGGTGGCCATCGTGGGCGCCAGCGGCGGCTTCTACGCGCCGGGCACCTACGACCAGGGCCAGGGGCCCAAGAACCCGCTCTACCCCGCACTGGCCGACGTGGTCTACGGCGAGCCAGTCGTGGTGGAGTTCCTCGTGGCAGGCGGCACGGGGCCCTACACGCTGGAGGTGGTGGACGATCCCGCCACCACGGCCGACGGCCTGCCGCCGCAGGGCGTCTCGTTCCCGCCGTCCTCGCGCAGCCTGGTGGGCGCGCCGCTGGAGATCAAGCCGCTCCTGCCCTGCGTGTTCTCGCTGCAGGCCACCGATGCGCTGGGCCAGCGCAGCGCGCCGCTCACCGTGCAGTGGGAGGTGACGGCGCCCACCCTGCGCCTGGTGGACAGCGCGCTGCCCGACGCCAAGTGCGGCGTGCCCTACGCCAAGGACCTGGTCGTCAAGGGCGGCGTGCCGCCCTTCCGCTTCGAGCTGGTGCGCTCGGACGTCGCGCGCGATGCGCAGGGCGACCCGGCCGTGGTGTACGACCCGCCCAGCCTGCCCGTCATCACGCCGGCCACGGCCACGCAGCGCGTCACGGCAGCGCAGTACCCGGCGGCGGGCGCGCTGGGCCCCGACTACCGCGCCGCGCTGGTGCCGCCCGAGGGCCTGCGGCTGGGCGACACGGGCGCCAGCCCCTACGCGCCCCCGGGGGCGCTGGCCGGCACGCCGCGCCGGCGCGGCCAGTTCGCCTTCGTGGTCTATGCGCGCAGCCTGGCGGTGCCCGAGCTGTGGGGCCAGCACGCCTGGCAGCGGCTCGAGCTCGCCTGCGCCGACAGCGAGCCGCCGCTGCCCGGCTGGCCCGCCTTCGGGCAGGACCCGGCCTTCACCCTCACCGGGGCCTTCAGCAGTGCGCTGCCCTACGCGCGCATCGCCGACGCCGAGGTGGGCGTCTCGGGCTACAACCCCGACGCCTCCACCCACGGGCCCGCGGCGGTGCCGTCGATGCCGGCCACCTCGCTGGCGTGCGGGGCGTCGGTGAGGCCGTCCTTGCGCACGCCGCCGCGCGCCAGCAGCTGCCGGCCCGCGGGCCCGTGGGTGGAGGCGTCGGGGTTGTAGCCCGAGACGCCCACCT
>JBJTIJ010000297.1:0-1708 GCA_046094945.1 Planctomycetia bacterium
TGCGCGAGTCGATCGCGATCGGCGTGGGTGACGCGCGAGCAGGGTGGTGGGAGCGCGATCGCGGGTGTCACGAGGCGTAGGGGGCGCCGTGCGCAAGTCGATCGCGATCGGCGTGGGTGACGTGCGGGGAAGGGTGAAGCGAGAGCGAGGGTGCGGCGAGGACGCCGGGGCGGGGTGCGGGAGTGGCAGGTGCGGGAGGTAGGGTGGCGCGGGTGCGTCCCGGGCCCTACCGACGGCTGGTTGGCTACTTCCTCCGGCACCGGGGCACGCTGGGGCTGGGGCTGCTGGCGCTGCTGGTGGGCCGCCTGCTGCAGGCCTGGGCGCCCGAGCTGCTGCGCCACGGGGTGAACGCGCTCGAGCCCGGCGAGCCGGCCAGCGCGGGCGCGGCGCTGCAGGCGGCCTGGCAGTTCCTGGCGGTGGCGGCCGCCGGCGCGGCCTGCGTGTTCCTCATGCGGCGGCTGATCGTGGGCGCCAGCCGCGAGGTGGAGATGGAGGTCAAGCGCGACATCTTCGCGCACCTCGAGCAGCTGCCGGCGGCGTGGTTCGACCGCATGCGCACCGGCGACCTGATGTCGCGCCTGACCAGCGACGTCGAGGCCGTGCGCTTCGCGCTGGGCCCGGGCCTGATGTACGTGGGCAGCACGCTGGTCACCTTCCCCGCGGCGCTGGCCTTCATGGGCCGTGCCTCCAGCACGCTGATGCTGGCCGTGCTGGTGCCGCTGGTCTCGATCCTCGTCTTCGTCAAGCTGCTCTCGCCGGCCATCTTCCGCCGCACGCGCGCCGTGCAGGACCGCACCGGCGACCTCAGCGCCCGCGCGCAGGAGTCCTTCGCCGGCGCGCGCGTCGTGCGCGCCTACGCCACCGAGGAGGTCGAGGAGCAGGCCTTCCGGCAGGCCAGCGAGGCGCTGGTGGCCGAGACGCTGGCGCTGGCCCGCGTGCGCGCCTGGATGACGGCCGGCCTCTTCGTGCGGGGCGGGGCCGCCGAGCTGGTGGTGCTGGTGCTGGGCGGGCGGCTGGTGATCGAGGGCCAGCTCAGCGCCGGCGACCTGCTGGCCTACCTCGCGTGGGTCTCGATGCTGATCTGGCCCATGATCTCGGTGGGCTGGGTGGTCTCGGCGCTGCAGCGCTCGGCGGCGGCCGCCACGCGCATCGAGGAGGTGCTCTCGGCACCGGCCGAGCAGGCCGTGCTGGGCAGCGTGGCGCCGCTGCCCACGCCCGTGGCCGGGCGCCTGTCGGCCACGCACCTCACCTTCACCTACCCCGGCGCCCACGCCCCCGCGCTGGAGGACGTCAGCTTCGACCTGCCGGCAGGCGGCACGCTGGCGCTGGTGGGCCCGGTGGGCTCGGGCAAGAGCACGCTGCTGCGCCTGCTCACGCGCCTCTACGAGCCGCCGCCGGGCACGCTGGCCCTCGACGGCGTGGACCTCACGCGCATCCCGCTGCCCACGCTGCGCGCCGCCGTGGCGCCCGTGCCGCAGGACGCCTTCCTGTTCTGCGAGACGCTGGCCTCCAACCTCGCGTCCGGCTGCACGGCGGCCCCCGCGCGCGCCCGGCTGGAGGAGGCCGCCCGCATGGCGGGGCTGGAGCGCGACCTCGCCGAGCTGCCGCAGGGCCTGGACACCATGGTGGGCGAGCGCGGCGTGACGCTCTCGGGCGGCCAGAAGCAGCGCGTGACGCTGGCCCGCGCGCTGCTGCGCGACGCGCCCGT
>JBJTIJ010000298.1:0-3963 GCA_046094945.1 Planctomycetia bacterium
CCTGCTCGGGGTTGGCCCGGTCCAGCACGGTGAACGCCTTGCGGATGCGGGCGATCTTGTCGGCACCCAGCGACCGGTTGGCCACCCAGCAGTAGTCCACGTAGTCCGGCGTGACATAGAGCAGGGGCGCGCTGGCCTTCACCTCGGCGGAGGCCTTCTCCCAGTCGGTGTAGTTGAGCGCGCCCACCTGCACCGTGCCGTCCGCGACCTGCTTGAGCGTGTTGCTGTGGTTGCCCGAGTAGGCCACGTTGTCCTTGCCGAAGGTGGCCTCGGGCGGCACGCCCTGCACGTTCATGAAGTGGCGCGGCATGAGGTGGCCGCTCGTCGAGCCCTGCGAGCCGAAGGTGAACTTCAGGCCCTCGACCTTGCCCTTGAGCTCCGAGAGGCTGCCCAGCTGCTTGCCGCCCAGCTGCGCGAAGGCGTCCTTGTGCGCGATGAAGTACGTCTTGAACTTCAGGTCGAGGTCACGGCAGGCGACGAGCTCGACATTGCCGCTCTCCTCGGCGATCACCGTGGTGTGGCCGCCCAGCCAGGCAAGGTCGGCCTTGCCCGAGGTCAGCGCCGTGACGGCCGCGTCGTAGTCCTTCACGATCTCGAACTGCACGTCGGCGCCGAGCTCCTTGGCCAGCCAGTCCTTGATGAGCAGGTACTCCTTGGTCAGCTCGCTGGTCTTGCTGTCCGGGATGCCCGTGCAGCGCAGCACCCAACGGGCCTGCGGCGCGGTCGCCCCGGGGCCGCCCCCCGTGGGCTCGCCCTTGTCGCCGCAGCCGGCGAGCGTCATGCCGGCCAGCACGGCCAGCAGCATCGATGCGAAGTGTCGGATCATGGGTTCCTCTTCCTTGGATGCCCCGGCACGGGGCGCAGTTGGGTGTGGGTGGGTCTCGTGGGACGCCCCGGGACGGGGCATCTCGTGGTGAACGGCAAGGCGCACGTGCTCGGAGCGACGACCCCGCTCCCACGGCTTGCCTTCGAGACGCCCTAGCGGGGCGCGGAGAGAACGCAGCGGGAGCCGACCGGCCGGGTGATGGCCGGGACTCAGGTCAATCCGCTGCGGACACGCTGGCCCATGGGCGGAGCCTAGCACGGGCGCCGCGCGCGGGAAAGGCACGCAAGGCGGGCACGGCGCGGACGTCCGGCAGCACCGGCCGTGGCGCGCCCGGCCACCCCGCATAGCCCGGCCACCCCGCACGGCCAGGGCTCCCCGCGCCGGCCCGCAGGCCGCCGCCACGGCGGGCGGGACGGAGGCCCTGCGCGCAGGGCAGGCCCGGCGGCTGCCACCCGCAGGCGCAGCGACCGGGCACCGGCGCCCGGCGGGGCGCGTGCGCGCCGCGTGCGGGCTACACCCGGCGGGATGAGCGATCGCGACACGCCCAAGCCGCCCCGCCCGGCCCAGCCGCTGCCGCCGGCCAAGGCCTCCACGCCCGCCAAGCCGGCCTCCCCTGCCCCGCCGGCCAAGCCGGCGGGGGCCGCCAAGCCTGCGCCGGCGGCCCGGCCGGCCGCGCCGGCGCGCGCCGCCGCCCCGGCCAAGGGGGCCACGCCCGCGGCTCCCGCCAGCCCGCCCGACCCGCTGCTGGGCCAGGTGCTGGGCAAGGTGCAGCTCGAGGAGCGCATCGGCCAGGGCCGCACGGCCACGGTCTACCGCGGCACGAACACCGCCACCCACGGCACGGTGGCCGTCAAGGTGCTGCTGCCCGAGGCGCGCGCCAACGAGGAGATCGTGGCCATGTGCGCGCGCGCGGCGCGCGCCATCGCGCGCATCGACAACGAGAACGTGCTCAAGATCTTCGACGTGGGCCAGCAGGGCGAGGAGCAGTTCCTCGTCATGGAGCTGCTCGACGGCGAGGAGATCCTCGAGCTGCTCAAGCGCGAGGGCCCCATGGGGCCCACCGACGCGCTGCGCGTGGTGCGCCAGGCGGCCAACGGCCTGGCCGCGGCGCACGCGCAGGGCATCATCCACCGCGACGTCAAGCCGGGCAACCTCGTGCTGCTCGAGGACGGCACGGTGAAGGTGGTGGACTTCGGCCTGGCCGCCGGCATGGACGCCGAGAGCCAGCGCGTGGGCACGCCCCACTACATGGCGCCCGAGACCTGCGAGTCGGGCACCAGCGAGCCGGCCAGCGACATCTACTCGCTGGGCATCTCGCTCTACCACCTGCTGCTGGGCCAGCCGCCCTACGCGG
Organism: Planctomycetia bacterium; assembly: GCA_046094945.1. GTDB lineage: Bacteria > Planctomycetota > PLA2 > PLA2 > JAEUHO01 > CAXQZU01. The sequence continues at coordinate 2,181 of JBJTIJ010000298.1, forward strand.
GCAAGTCGGTCAAGGACATCCTGGCCGCGCACATGGCCGGCGAGCCGCTGCACCCGGAGCGCAAGCTGGCCTCGCTGCCGCGCGAGATCAGCGACCTCGTGCGCCACATGACGCGCCGCGCGCCCGGCGAGCGTCCCAGCGCCAAGGACCTCGTGGCCGAGCTCGACCGCATCGGCGGCCAGGACCTGCGCAAGAAGGACGCCCTGCGCGGCCGCAGCCCGCGCTGGCGCGCGCGCGCCAAGGCCCGCTCCAGCGGCTCGCCCGTGCTGCTGGTGGCGCTGGGCGTGGTGGTGCTGGTCGTGGTGGCCGTGCTGGCCCTCTCGGGCAGCGACGAGCCCCAGGGCGGGCCGGGCGCCACGCCCGCCGGCCCCGGCGCGGGCAGCGCGGCGGCCGGCGCCGGCGGGGCCGCCGCCGGCTCGCGCGGGCGCGGGCCCGAGCAGAACGTGCCGCTGCCCCCGCAGGAGACGGCCGAGCAGAAGGCCGCGCGCGAGAAGGTGGAGGCCGACGCCGCGCGCCGCCGCGCCGAGGTCGAGGCCGCGGGCGCGCTCAAGGGCCTGGAGGACTGGATCCGGGCCAACTGGCACAGCAAGGCCGACGACGCCATGGTGGTGCAGCGCTACCGCACGCACGCCAAGCAGCACGCCGGCACGCCCGCCGGCGAGGTGAGCGACCGCCGCGCGCGAGAGCTCAACGCCGGCAAGGCGCACGCGCACCCCGACAAGTCCTACGACGCCGCCGACGAGGTGGAGCGGGTGCGCGCCGCCTGGGCAGAGGCCAAGCCGAAGGTGGAGGAGGCCCTCGCGCGCCACGACTACGCCGGCGCGCACAGCCTGGTGCCGGAGGCCGTGCAGGACGCCTCGGGCCAGCTGGCCGTGGACCTCTCGTTCTGGGCCATGCTGTGCGACCACCTGCAGTCGCTCAAGCTGTCGATGGTGGGCACGGCCGACCGCCTCGAGGCCGGCGAGCGCACGCTGGCGCTGCCCGGCTCGAAGGTGAAGGCGCGCCTGCGCAAGCTGGGCACCGACGCCATCGAGGTGGACGACGCCGGCACCGTGCGCAGCCTGCCGTGGGCCGAGGTGCCCGCCGCCGAGCTGGCGCGCCTGGCCAAGGCGCTGGTGGCGGCCAAGGGCACGCGCGGCGGCGTGGAGGTGATGGCCTTCGCCTGGGCGCACCGCCTCGTGGACCCCTTCTACGCGGCGCAGCTGGAGGTGGAGCTGGCCTCCGACCTCGCCAGCTTCAAGAACGACGTCACGCGCCTCAAGGCCGGCTTCGACGAGCGCAGCGCGGCGCGCTGAGCCGCGGCCGGGCGCTCGCGGCTCCCGGCGGAACGCCCGGCGGGGCGCCCGGCGCCGCGCTCAGTAGGGCCAGTAGCCGTAGATGGCCAGCGCCAGCGTCAGCGTGTACATCGGCAGCAGCAGGCGGCCCAGCCACGGGTGCCACGGCAGACGCCTCCAGCCCGCCACGGCCGTGAGCAGCAGCAGGCCCGAGCTCACGTAGGCGGCGCGCCGGTGCCAGAGCACCACGTCCCCGTCGTGGTAGTCCCACGGCCAGGCCAGCACGCGGTGCACCAGCAGCACCACCAGCGTGCCCGTGAGGTCCAGCGCCATGCCGGTGAGCGCCAGCCGCATGTGGCGGCGGGTGTCCTTGCGTGCCCGGTAGGCCAGCACGAAGCAGGCCAGCGCCCCGCCCATCACGAGCAGGTAGACGGGGTAGAGCACGGCCGGCGGCATGGGGTCCATGCCGGCGGGTGTACCCGTCGCACCCCCCGCGCCCGCGTCGCCGC
>JBJTIJ010000299.1:0-3654 GCA_046094945.1 Planctomycetia bacterium
GGCGCTGGGCGCGTCCACCCCGCCGGCGATGCCGACCGGCGTCTACCCCCCCTCGGCGCCTGCCACCGGCTGCCCGCCGCGGTCCACGACCACGCCCTGCCAGCCGGCGGCCGCTTCCATGTGCACCTGCACCTCGCTGGGCAGTCCGCCTGCCGGCAGCACGGGCAGGCCCTCGAGCGCGGGCGCGTAGCCCGGGTGCGTGACGCTCACCTGCACGGGCTCGCCCGGCAGGCCCGCGGGCCAGGGGCCGAAGCGGCCGGCTGCGTCGGTGCTGCCGGCCGCCACGCGCCGGCCTGGCGCGGCCAGCACCACCTCGGCGCCGGCCAGCGGGGCCTCGCTGCCGGCGTCCAGCACCGTGCCCGCCACCTGCGCCGCGGCCTCGAGCACCAGCAGCAGGGCTGCCTCGGCCCCGGCCCGCAGCTGTACGGGCCCGGCGGCGGCCACGCGCCCGTCGTCGAGCCAGGCGCGCACCTGCGTGCTGCCCGGCGCCAGGCCCTCGAGCACGACGCGCGCGCCGTCCAGCGCCACCTGCCCGAGCACGTCGCCCTGCAGCAGCTCCACGCGGCCCTGCACGGCGCCGGCGGGCGCACCCTGCGCATCGACCAGCTCGAGCACCAGGCGCGCGGGCGCGCCCAGCACGAGCGTCACCTGCGCGCCCTGCGCATCCACCAGCACGCTGGCGGGCGCCAGGCCTGCTGCGCGCGCGCCCAGGCGTGCGTGGCCCGCCCGCGGGGCGGGCAGGTCGAAGCTGCCGTCGGGCTCGCACCGGCCCTCTGCCAGCACGGCGCCGTCCGCCACGGCCAGGCCGCGGCGCGCCGCCGGGTCCACCGCGTGCAGCACCAGCGCCACGCCAGCCAGCGGCCGCCCGGCGCGATCCTCCACCCGGCCGCGGATGCGGGCAGCGCGGGCCTCCAGCACGCCTGCCGGCGCAGCCGCCCGCCCGCCGGTGCCTGCGGGTGCGGGAGGCGGCGGTGCCGCAGCCTCCAAGCCTGGCGTGCTGGGCGGCGCGACGCGCTCGCGCCCGGGCTCGCCGCCCAGCGGCACCTGCCCCGGCTCACGCAGCATCCACCGCGCCAGCAGCAGCGTGGCCAGCAGGGCGGCCGCGGCCAGCAGGGGGGCGAGCAGTCGGCGTCGGGCGCGCATCGGGGAAGTCACCTGCTGCAGCCTACGGGAGCGGGCTGGCCCGGCGGCGCAGCGGCCACGGCCTGGCAGCGCGGCAAGGCGGGGCGCAGGGTCGGCGCCACGCCATCACCCGATGGCGTGTCCGGCGCGCCGGTCCCTGCGCCCCGCGGGAAGCGGGCGCGCGGCTCAGTAGGCGAAGAAGGTGGTCACCTCGCCGGCGGGCACGTAGACGTCCATCCACGACTCGACGTAGTCGAAGAACCCGTCGCTCATCAGCGCATCGGCGTCGTAGAAGTCCTCGTCCACGCTGGCCACGCTGGCGGCCTCGCCAGGCAGCAGCGCGAAGGGCAGCAGGTTGGCGCCGCCCGGCGCGGCCCACGAGGGCCACAGCACGAAGTCCACCATCACCGTGTCAGGGAAGCTGGAGGTGTTGTTCTCGGCCACGACCTCGGCGAAGGGCACGAAGACGTCCACGTAGCCGCCTGCGCCGCAGCCCGCCAGCAGCGGGGCGAGCGCCAGCAGCAGCAGGGGCAGGGCGAGCCGGGGGGGCAGCAGTCGCTTCATGGCAGGGCTCCTATGAACACCCCATGGGACGCAAGCGCCTTGCCAATCGCAGCCGGCGCCGGCGAGGCCATTTCCCGGCCTCGCCGGCCGCCGGGTGGCGCGCCGGGGACGCCGCGCCCCGCGCCCGGGACGGCCATTCCCCGGCCGGGGACAGGCCCTGCGGCGGGCCCGGCGATGTGCCGCCACAGTCCCGCCGCAGCGCAGGCGGAGGCCGGCGGACGCGCAGGCGGGGCTGGGGCCCGCGCCCCGGGCGGCCGGCTCAGTAGATGTCGAAGTAGTTGTCCTCGTCGGCGTACACGTACACATCGAACCACTCGACGAGGCCGCCCAGTTCCATGTCGGCCTGCGCGTCGTAGAAGTCCTCGTGCCACTGGCCGAGGTTGACGGCGCTGCCCGCGGCGAGCGGGGCCGGCAGCAGGTTGCCGGTGAAGGGATCGCCGAAGCCCGCCAGCCGGAAGGTGAGGGCCGCCTCGGGGCTGGCGCCGCCGTCGGTGCGGTTGTCCACGATGATCGTGCCGTCGTCGTCCCACCAGCCGCAGGCCGGGCAGGCAAGGGCGAGGGCGATGACGAGGGCGAGGCGAGCGGCGTGCATGGGGTCGTCTCCAGGCGGCCCGCCGGCACAGGCCTGCACGGATGCTCCCAGCCCCGCAGGGGTGCGCAAGGGATGCGGTCCTCGAGCCGAGCGCAGGGGCATGGGCTGCGGCGCGGCCCGCGCACGGATTCGCGCGGCCGCACGCCCCCCGACCGTAGGATCGGGGCCCTTCCCCGGGAGCCGCGCATGGGCACGCTCTTCACCTCCGAGGCCGTCACCTGCGGCCACCCCGACAAGGTCTGCGACGTGGTCAGCGACTCCGTGCTGGACGCGTACCTGGCGCAGGACCCGCGGGCGCGCGTCGCCTGCGAGACCTACGCCACCAACGGCCTGTGCCTGGTGGGCGGCGAGGTGCGCACGCAGCGCCCGGGCGTGCACGTGGACGTGGCCGACGTGGCCCGCCAGGCCATCCGCGACATCGGCTACGGCGACCGGCGCTTCGGCTACCCCGCCGACGACATCGCCGTGATGGTCGTGCTCGGGCACCAGTCCTCCGAGATCGCGCAGGGCGTGGACCGCACGGACGGCGAGCAGGGCGCGGGCGACCAGGGCCTGATGTTCGGCTACGCCTGCCGCGAGACCGACGTGCTCATGCCGCTGGCCATCCACCTCTCGCACGTGCTGGCGCGCGGCCTGGCCGACCTGCGGCGCAGCGGCACGCTCGCCTACCTGCGCCCGGACGGCAAGACGCAGGTGACGGTCGAGCAGGACGCCCACGGCCGCCCGCGGCGCCTGCACACGCTGGTGGTGAGCACGCAGCACGACGAGGAGGTGAGCCAGGAGCGCATCCGGGCCGACGTGAAGAAGCACCTCTACCCGCTGCTGCCGCAGGCCATGCTCGACGAGGCGACCCGCCTGCACGTCAATCCCACGGGCTCCTTCAGCATCGGCGGCCCCAAGGGCGACACGGGCCTCACCGGCCGCAAGATCATCGTGGACACCTACGGCGGCTCGGCCCCGCACGGCGGCGGCGCCTTCAGCGGCAAGGATCCCAGCAAGGTGGACCGCAGTGCCTGCTACATGGCGCGCTACGTGGCCAAGAACGTGGTGGCGGCGGGCCTGGCGGAGACCTGCCAGGTGCAGCTGGCCTACGTGATCGGCGTGGCCGAGCCGGTGAGCGTGCGCGTCGAGGCCTCGGGCGGCAAGGTGGCCGACAGCGTGCTGTCGGCCGCCGTGCGCGACGTGTTCCGCCTCACGCCGCGCGCCATCATCGAGACGCTGGACCTGCTGCGGCCCATCTACGCCGACACCGCCATGCGCGGGCACTTCGGGCGGGCGGGGTTGCCGTGGGAGGCTACGGACCGCGCCGAGGCGCTCGCCGCCGCCGCCAGCAGGCACGCCTCTCGCCAGTAGCGGGGTGTCCGGGCCCGTGAGCG
>JBJTIJ010000300.1:0-1149 GCA_046094945.1 Planctomycetia bacterium
CGGGGCGCCCCCGCGCAACGGGGCCCGAGCCGGCCCGGTGGCCGGCCGCGGCCCCCGCTGCGCTGGCGGCGCCAGCGCGCGGGCTGCCGGCGCGTGCCCAGCCCGCTGGGCTGCTAGGCGCGCGGCGGCAGCGGCTCGAGCTGCGCCAGCACGCGGCTCACCTCGGGCGGCAGGCCCGCCACGGGGGCCAGCACGTCGGCCACCAGCCGGTCGCCCACCAGCCCGCGCGACTCGGCCTCGAAGGAGGGCAGCAGGCGGTGTCGCAGGGCCGGGGCCAGCGCGAAGGCGAGGTCCTCGGGCGTCACGTGGTCGCGGCCCGCGGCCAGCGCCACAGCGCGGGCCACGCGGCAGATGGCCTCGCCGGCGCGCGGGCTGGCCCCCAGTCGCAGGTTGCGCCGGGCGCTGTCGCTGGCTGCCGGCCCCGCGGGATCGGTGGCGCGCACCCAGCGGGCCACCTGCTGCGCCAGCGGCTCGGGCAGCAGCACGGCGCGCGCTGCCGCCTGCAGGGCCTCCACCTCGCCCGGCGCCAGCACGGCCGCCGGCAGCGTGGGCTCGGCGGCGGCCGTGCGCCGGAAGATGGCCACCAGCGCGGCCTCGTCGGGGGCGGCCACCTGCACCTTGAGCAGGAAACGGTCCAGCTGCGCCTCGGGCAGCGGGAAGGTGCCCTCCATCTCGATGGGGTTCTGCGTGGCCAGCACGCAGAAGGGCCGCGGCAGGGCGATGCGCTCGCTGCCCACGGTCACGGCCGCCTCGGCCATGGCCTCCAGCAGCGCCGACTGGGTGCGCGGCGTGGCGCGATTGATCTCGTCGGCCAGCACGAGGTTGCCGAACAGGGGGCCGCGCTGGAACACGAAGCGGCGGCCCTCGGGCAGGTCGAGCAGCACCTGCGTGCCGGTCACGTCGGCCGGCAGCAGGTCGGGCGTGAACGGCACGCGCGAGAAGACGAGGCCCGTGGCGGCCGCCAGCGCCCGCACCAGCAGCGTCTTGCCCACCCCGGGCGGCCCCTCCAGCAGGCCGTGGCCGCCGGCCACGAGGCAGGCCAGGGACTCGCGCACGGCCCGGCCCTGGCCCAGCACGGTGCCGTTGTACCAGCAGGTGCGGATGCCCGCGGGCACGCACACGCCGGAGTTCTCGACGCGGATGCAGAGG
>JBJTIJ010000301.1:0-2502 GCA_046094945.1 Planctomycetia bacterium
GGCCCCCCGGCCCGGGCCCCGCGCCCGGGCGCCTGCCCACGCCTAGAAGTCGCGGCTCAGGTCGAAGGAGAACAGCCGGCGGCGGTCCTCGGCCTCGTCGGCCAGCACGAAGCCGAAGTCCAGCGCCAGCGGCGCATCGCCCAGCATGGGGATCTTGATGCGCAGGCCCGGGCCCACCGCCACGCGCAGGCGCCAGGCATCGTCGTCCTCCAGCGAGGTGGCCAGCGTGCCCACGTCGCAGAAGGCCACCAGGCTGAAGGTGTCGTTGGACAGCGGCTGCTGGTACTCGAGCGTGCCCACCATCAGCCACTCGCCGCCCGTGGGGTAGCCGTTGATGTGCGGGCCCACGCCGCGGCGCTCGAAGCCGCGGAAGTCGTTGCCGCCGAGGTAGGAGCGCTCGAAGGCGGGCACCTCGGGCGTGTCCTGCAGCGCCTTGGCCCAGGCCACCCGGCCCTTGAGCACCAGCCGCTGGCGGCGGCCGTCCTCGTCGGTGCCCAGCACCCACGACTGCGTGGCGTTGCCGTCGAGCTTGAGCGCGTGGATGTCGCCGCCGAGCACCGTGCCCAGCAGCTCGGCGCCGGCCGTCACGTCCAGCGAGCGCGTCTCGCGCCGCACGTCGTCGCTGGTGGCCAGCGCCGCGTAGGCCCGCAGGCTGTGCACGACGTTGTAGCCGCGGAACAGCTCGGCGCCCGGCGTGGCGTTGTCGGCCAGGTCCAGCACCTGCGCCTGCTCGAGGCGGCCGCGCACGCCGCCCGTGAGCACGAGGGTGTCGTCGCTGCGCCGGAAGAGGGTGCGCGCCAGGCCGGCCTGCAGGCCCAGCCGGTCCACCTCGTGGTCGTCGCGGTACTCCAGCCGGCGGTAGCCGCGCAGGCTCAGCTGCCACTCGGTGCTGAACAGGCGCGGCTCGACGAAGCCCACCGCGAAGGTGGTGTTCTCGGTGCCGGGGGCCAGCGTGATGTCGAAGGTCTGGCCGTTGCCGGTGAAGGCGCGCCCCGACCACAGGTCGTCCCACGAGCGCGGCGGGCGGCTGATGTCGAAGTTGCGCTTCTGGAAGCTGACCGTGCCGAACAGGCCGCCGCCCGTGCTCAGGCCCACGCTGAAGCCCAGCTTGCCGGTCTTGCTCTCGACGATCTCGTAGCGCGCGTCCTTCCACGCGCTGGTGTCCTCGTCGCTGCCGCCGCCCAGCCCGGCCGCCGGCACGTCCACGAGGTCCAGCGAGCTGCGGTCGAAGAACTTCGAGCGGCGCAGGCGCGCCTCGCCGCGCTCGAGCTCGTTGCGGTCGGCGTAGCCGCCCGGCACCACGCGCACCTCGCGGCGCAGCCACGAGTCGCGCGTGAACTCGTTGCCCACGAAGTCGATGCGGCGCAGGCGGTACTTCCAGCCCAGCCGCACGGTGATCTCGGCATCCACCACGTTGCCCGACTCGCGGCCGCGCAGCACCGGCTCGCCCACCACGGCCTCGAGGTAGGAGCGGCGGAACAGCTGCTCGCGCACGCGCTCGCGGCCCCAGGCGGCGCGCTTGCCGTCCCAGCGCGCGCCGGGCACCAGCCGCAGCCAGCCGCGCACGGCGTCGGCCGTGATGGCGGCCCGGTCCTCGGGCGTCATGCTGCCCTCGCGCCCCTCGGGGGGCAGCTGCAGGTCCACCTTCACCTCGCCCAGCGTGTAGGGCAGGTGCTCCTGGATGGCGATCGTGACCTGCACGCGCTCCTTGTTGTCGCTGAAACGCAGGTCCTCCAGCGCCACCTCGGCGTCCAGGAAGCCCTCGTCGCGGTAGAGGCCCGCGAGCGCCACGAGGTCCTCGCGCAACAGGTCCTCGCGCCAGGCCTTGGGCGAGAAGACCTCCCAGATCTTGCGCTCCTGCACCTGCATCACCTCGACGAGGTCGGCGCGCGAGATGCTCTGGTTGCCGCGCAGCACCACCCGGTCCACGCTCACCTCGGGCCCCTCGACGATGGTGAACTCCACGCGCCGGCCGCCGGTGGGCACCGTGGTGATCACGGGGGCCGGCACGCTGGCGAAGGCGTAGCCCTTGCGGCGGTACTCCGCCAGCAGCATCTGGCCATCGGCCGCCAGCTGGTGCTCGAAGAGCGGCTGGCCCACCTTGGTGGACAGCCGGCTCTTGATGTCGTCCTCGTTGAACTCCGCCGCGCCGTAGACGCGCACGTCCACCACCAGCGGGTTCTCCTCCACCTCGACCACGAGGTCGACCTCGCCGCCGGGGGCCTCCTGGCGCGTGACGCGCGCCCGCGCCACGTAGCGCGCCAGCAGCGCCATGTCGCGGTCCAGCGCCGCATCCGTCAGGCGCCCGCCCTCCTTGAGCCCCATGAGCGTCTCGAGCGAGCCTTCCGAGTAGAGGCTGTTGCCCACGAAGCGGATCGCGCGGATGCGCGGGCCCTCGGGCTCGCGCGCCCCGGGCCCGGGCTCCAGAGGCGCGGGCTCAGGCGCCGGCAGCGGGGCCGGCTCGCCCGGCAGCGCAGGTGCGGGCGCGGGCGCCGGCGCGGG
>JBJTIJ010000302.1:0-1661 GCA_046094945.1 Planctomycetia bacterium
GGGGCACGCGGCCGCGGGGCCGCGCACCGCGCCCCGCACCGCGCCCCGCACCGCGCCGCCGGCCGGGGCCGCGTAGACTGCCGGCATGGCCCGCACCCTCGTGCTGCTCGCCCACTCCACCGAGGACCCCGAGCGGGCCGCGACGGCGCTCTACCTGGCGCAGGGCCTCGCGCAGGCCGGGCAGGGCGTGGACCTGTGGCTGCACGGCGAGGGCGTGCGGCTGGGCGTGAAGCACGTGGCCGAGGCCATCCAAGAGCCCACGCCCGTGGGCGCCGTGCAGGCGCTGGAGGCGCTGGTGGCGGCGGGTGCCACGCTGTGGTGCTCGCGCGCCTGCTTCGAGCAGCGCGGCTTCGAGGCCGACAGCCTGCGCCCGGGCGCGCGGCTGGCCGGCCCGGACGAGCTCGCGCGCCTGCTGGCCGCCGGCAGCCAGCCGCTCACGCTCTAGGCCCATGGCGCCCGCGCCGTCCTCGTCGTTCCTGCCCGTCGCGGGCACGCGGCTGGCCGCGCGCACGCACGAGGTGCGTGCCACCACGCTGCGGCTGGCCGCGCCCGTGCCCGAGCGGCTGGCCACGCTGCAGTCGATGGTGGAGGCCAGCCCCACCGCCTGGCACCTGGCGCACACCAGCTGGTTCTTCGAGACCTTCGTGCTGGCGCAGGCCGAGCCGGGCAGCGCGCCCTTCGACCCAGCCTTCACCGCGCTGTTCAACTCGTACTACCAGTCGGTGGGCACGCCCGCGGCGCGCGACCAGCGCGGAGCGCCCGGCCGGCCGGGCCTCGCGCAGGTGCACGCCTACCGCGCCGCGGTGGACGCGCGCCTGCAGGCGCTGCTGGCCCGCGAGGAGGCGCTGGAGCCGGCGCTGGCGGCGCTCGTCGAGCTGGGCCTGCAGCACGAGCAGCAGCACCAGGAGCTGCTGCTCACCGACCTGCAGCACCTGCTGGTGGAGCAGCCTGGGCAGGCCGCCAGCTGGGCCTATCCCGCGCCGGCGCTGGAGCCGTGCACCGACCCGGGCGCGCTGCGCTGGCTGCGCCACGGCAGCGGCCTCTTCGAGGTCGGCCACGGCGGGCCGGGCTTTGCCTTCGACAACGAGGGACCGCGCCACCGCACCTACCTGGCCACCTTCGAGCTCGCCACGCGGCTGGTCACCAACGGCGAGTGGCTGGCCTTCATGGAGGACGGCGGCTACCGCCGTGCCGGGCTGTGGATGTCGCTGGGCTGGCAGCGCGTGCAGCAGGAGGGCTGGCAGGCGCCGTGGGGCTGGCAGCGCCAGGACGGCCGCTGGTGGCGCACGACGCTGCGCGGCCGCGCGCCGCTGGACCTGCACGAGCCCGTGAGCCACGTGAGCTGGTTCGAGGCCGAGGCCTACGCCACGTGGGCCGGCGTGCGCCTGCCCACCGAGGCCGAGTGGGAGGTGGCCATGGCCCCGCTGCCCGTGGAGGGCAACCTGCTCGAGCAGGGCCTGCTGGCGCCGCGCGGCCCGGCCCCCGACACCCCCGCCCACGTGCCCGCGCAGGCCTTCGGCGACCTGTGGGAGTGGACCGGCAGCGCCTACCTGCCCTACCCGGGCTTCCGGCCCTGGGCGGGTGCCGTCGGCGAGTACAACGGCAAGTTCATGGTCAACCAGATGGTGCTGCGCGGGCACGTGGGCGGGGGTGTCGGGGGC
>JBJTIJ010000303.1:0-1164 GCA_046094945.1 Planctomycetia bacterium
GGGTTGGGGATCGGGCGGGGGATGCGGTCGGCGAGGCGCGTGCCGGGCGGCGCTAGGCCGGGTCCAGCACGAAGACGATGTCCACCGTGCCGCCGGGCGGCACGTCCACCACCTGCTCGGGCAGGGTGATGTCGGGGGAGAACTCGTAGCCGGTCACCTCGGCGCCCGACTGCTGCAGCTTGACGGCCATGCCCTCGTGCCAGCACCCGATGCGGTACTGGCCGGGCGGCACCTGGGTGAGCGCGCAGGTGCCGTCCCCGGCGCTGAGCGCGTGGTAGGGGTGCGCCACGGCGCGCACGTAGCCGGTCATCCAGAAGTGGATGTCGCAGAAGAGCAGGTAGGTGCCCGCGCGCGAGAGCACCGTGTCGGCCTGCGGCTCCAGCAGCGAGTTGCTCGACGACATCAGGTTGAACTGCAGCGTGGCGCGGTTGTTGAGGAACGACTTCACGTTGTGCTGCACGGGGTCGCTGTTCTTCACGGCCACCTGCGTGCCCGTGCGCACCAGCTGCACGTGCGGCACGTACCGGCAGCCGTGCTGGTCGAGCACCACGGTGGCGCCCTTCGCGGCCAGCGCGCCCTCGAAGGCCTTGCCCTTCTGGATGTCCACCAGCGACACGACGCAGTTGGCCAGGCCCAGCGTGGCCGGGTCGAACACGCAGCGCTCGTTGGGCATCGTGGGGTGCCCGCAGCCCGCCTGGTCCTTGTTCAGCGGCATGGCCAGGGCGAAGGAGGGCGCACGCGAGAGCTTGCAGGTCACGCGGATGGTGCCGCCCTGCGCCACCTCCATCACCTCGTAGGCGCCCCCCTTGCGCGGCTTGGCCGCCCCGGCCTCGCGCGCGCCGGCAGCGGGCACCGCCGCCGGCGAAGCCTTGCCCGCGGAGGTCCCGGACGTGGCCGCCGAGGCATTGGCCGCGGCCGGCACGGGCCGCGCGGGGGCCAGCCGCTGGGCCAGCATCCACGCCGCCCCCAGCGCGGCCAGCAGGCCGGCCACCAGCACCACCGCCGGGGTCGGGGGACGCATGCCGCTCACGCTCACCTCGGCTCCGCCGGGCTCTGCCGCGGCCAGCGGTAGTGGTGCAGCACGTAGTCGGCCAGCGCCTCGCGCTGCACCTCCACGAGCCGGCGCGTGGCCTCGTCGCGCTCGGGCCCCTTCTTGCGGCCCTG
>JBJTIJ010000304.1:0-2730 GCA_046094945.1 Planctomycetia bacterium
TGCCCGCCTTCTCGGCCTTGCCGGAGGCCTCGCCCGTGATCTGGGACCGGCTCTTGCGTGCCACGCGGGCGGCCTTCCCGTCCACCTGCACGTAGCCCACGCGCGTGGGCTTGTCGGTGCTGGGGTCGATGGGCATCAGGATGCAGCCGTTCACCGGCGCCTCGCGCTGGATGCGGCCGCCCTGGGGGTTCTTCTGCGACTTGCGCAGGTGCTTGAACACCATGTTGATCCCCTCGACGACCACGCGGCCGTTGCCGGGGATCACGCGCAGCACGCGGCCACGCTTGCCCTTGTCCTCGCCGGACATGACGGCGACGATGTCGCCCTTGCGGATGCGCGCCGGCATCAGACCACCTCCGCCGCGAGGTTGACGATCTTCGTGAAGCCCTTGCGGCGCAGCTCGCGGGCCACGGCGCCGAACACGCGCGTGCCGCGCGGGCTCTTGTCCTCGTTGATCAGGACGACGGCGTTGGTGTCGATGCGCACGTAGCTGCCGTCCTGGCGGCGCACGGCGTTGCGCGAGCGCACCACCACGCCGCGCACCACGCTGCCGGGCTTGATCGTGCTCGAGGGCAGCGCCTTCTTGACGCTGGCCACGATGATGTCGCCCACCTCGGCGTAGTCCTTGTTGCCGCGCCCGAGCACCTTGATGCCCACGCACTGCTTGGGGCCGCTGTTGTCGGCCACGTCCAGCCAGGTCCGCATGAAGATCACGAGGCAGCCTCCTCGCCCGCCGCGGGCTTGCCCGCCGGGGGACGCACGGTGCGCACGGCGACCTTCTCGCGGTCCTCGTCGCCGCGCACGGCGTCGGCCTTGCCGCGCCGCAGCACGCGCACGAGGCGCCAGTGCTTGGTCTTGCTCAGCCGGCGGGCGGCCGTGATCTCCACCTCGTCGCCCACGCGCGCCTCGTTGGCCTCGTCGTGGGCCTTGTAGGTCACCTGGCGCTTGAGGATCTTGCCGTAGCGGGCGTGGCGCACGAGGCGCGGCTCGGCCACCACGATGGTCTTGTGCATGCGGTCGGAGACCACGGTGCCGACGACCACGCGGCGCGGGCCGCGCCCGGCGGCCTCGGCAGCGGGAGCCTTGGGTCCCTTGGATGCGGGGGCAGGGGCCATGGGTTACTTCGTCCCTCCGGCCGCACCCTGCTGCCGCTGGCGCAGCACGGTCAGGATGCGGGCCACGTCACGGCGGCTGCGGCGGATCACGCCGCGGTCGCCCTTGTCCTCGTTGTGGCCATGGAAGCGCTTCTGGAAGATCTCGCCCCGCAAGCGCTTGACCTCCTGCTGGAGGTCTCCGTCCTCGCGGCGCCGGATGTCACGGGCCTTCATCGCTTCGCCCTCCGCTTCACGAACCGGGTCCGGATCGGCAGCTTGTGCGCCACCTTCTTGAGCGTCTTGCGCGCCTGGTCCTCGGGCACGCCGCCCCCGACCTCGAACAGCATCGAGCCCGGCTTGACGACGGCGCACCAGTAGTCCGGCTCGCCCTTGCCCGTGCCCATTCGCGTCTCCTCGGGGGTCGAGGTGACCGACTTGTGGGGGAAGATGCGGATGTAGACGCGGCCCTCGGGCGCGCCGCGCACGGCGGCCACGCGTGCGGCCTCGATCACGGTGGCCTTGATCCAGCCCGCCTGCAGCGACTGGAGGCCGAAGTCGCCGAAGGCGACCGTGTTGCCCCGCATCGCGCGCCCGCGGACGACGCCGCGCTGCTGCTTGCGGAACTTCACTCGCTTGGGCATCATCGCCATGTCAGACGACCTCCCCCTGCACCGCGTCGGACTGCGTGGGCTGCAGCATGCCGCGGTAGACCCAGCACTTCACGCCGATGGCGCCGTAGGTCGTGAACGCCGTGGCCGTGCCGTACGAGATGTCGGCCTTGAGCGTGGAGAGCGGGATCGAGCCCTCGCTCTGCTTCTCGACGCGCTGGGCGTGAAGATCCGCATCGCGGGTCTGCTGGATGGCACGCTTGAGCGTGCGGCGGTAGGCCGCGCGCTTCACCAGCTGCTCGGCCACGCCCTGGGCCACCAACGTGGCATCCAGCTCGGGCTTGCTCACGTCGCGGATGTCCAGGCTCACGCTGCGGCCGGTGACCTTCTCGATCTGGTTCTTGAGGTCTTCGGCCTTGACGCCCTTGCGGCCGATCAGCACGCCCGGCTTGGCCGTGTGCACGATCACGCTCACGGCATCGGCCTTGCGCTCGATCTCGACCTTGGGGATGCCGGCGCCCGCGAACTCCTTGCGCACGAAGTCCCGGATCTGCCGGTCCTCCTTGAGCAGGCGCGCGAAGTCCTTCTTGCCCGCGTACCAGCGGCTCTCCCAGTCCAGGTAGATGCCGGTGCGGAAACCGACCGGGTGGATCTTCTGTCCCACGGCGCTACTCCTCCTTGCCCTTGGCAGCCGTCTCGGCCAGCGCCACGCGGATGTGGCTGGTGCGCTTCATGATGGGGAAGGCGCGGCCCATGGCGCGCGGCCGGAAGCGGCGGCGGCCGGAGAGCAGCGGGCCCCCGTCCACGCGGGCCTCGACCACCACCAGCTTCTGCAGGTTGACGCCCATGTCGTTGCCGGCGTTGGCCAGGGCGGACTTGAGCACCTTGCGGATCATCGGGGCGGCGCGGTGCGACTCGAACTCGAGCAGCTTGAGCGCCTTCTCGACGGGCTTGCCGCGCACGAGGTCCACCACCGGGCGGGCCTTGTAGGGGCTGATGCGCGCGCCGCGGTACGAGGCGCTGAACAC
>JBJTIJ010000305.1:0-3940 GCA_046094945.1 Planctomycetia bacterium
GCCTTGCCGCCTCGCGGCCGCATCCCGCGCCGCCCGGCAGGGCCTGCGTCTCGCCTGCGACGTGTGGGAGCACGCCTACTACATCGACTTCCGCAACGCCCGTCCCAGCTACGTGGACGCCTTCCTCAGCCAGCTCATCAACTGGGACTTCGCCGCGAAGAACCTGGGCTAGGCCCGCGCGAGCCTGCGCGCCGGGGTGCGCAGGGCCTGTCGTGCTGCTGGCGTGCTCCTGTTGGCCCCTTGTAGGGGTGCCGGCGGGGCGTTGGCATGGCGCACCGTGCCGGGGTGGCGGCAGGCATCCTTCCGCGGGGCTAGAGTGAGCGCCCTGCAGGACGGATGTCGATGAGCGAGACCCCTCCCTCCCCGAGCACCGAGGTCGAGGTCGCCGCGCTGGCGGTGGACAACGGCGTGGACACGCTCTCGGCGCGCGTGCGCCGGGCGCTGGAAGGCGTGGATCGCCCGGCCTTCCCGGCCAGCTCGCCCGCCGGCGAGCCCGGCCGGCCCGTGCTGTTCACGCCCAGCGCGCGGGGCGTGGGCCGCGTGCTGGAAGCCGCGGCGCTGCTGGACACCGACCGCCTGCTGGTGGTGGGGGCGGGCTCCGGCTACAGCCTGGCGGTGGCCAGCCGCCTGTGCCGCGAGGTGCACGTGGTCGAGGGGCGGCTGGACGTGGCCGAGGCCACCAGCCGGCGCCTCTCGCGCAGCGGCGTGCGCAACGTGACCGTGCACGCCGGCGACCTGCACGTGGGCCTGCCGGGCCTCGCGCCCTTCGACGCCATCATCGTGGCCACGCCGCTGGCGGGGCCGCCGCCCGTGCTGGTGGAGCAGCTGGCCGTGGGCACGGGCCGCCTCGTGTACGTGCGCGAGGGCTGGAGCGCCTCGATGCCCATCGAGGTGGTGCGGCGGCTCGCTCCCGACCGCTGCGAGGCCGTGCAGGCCGGCAGCGTGAGCCAGATGCACGAGCTGCGCACGCTGCTGGCGCCCCACGGCCGCGCGGCGCGCGAGCTGGCCATGGCCTTGCGGCGCGTGCTGGGCGCCGTGCGCGAGCCCGATGCCGAGCTGCACCGGCTGCTGCAGATGGGCGAGTCCGACCTCTACCGCGAGCTGGGCCAGCAGCTGGGCCTGCCCACGGCCGAGCTCCACCAGCTGCTCGACCGGCTGGACATGCACCTGGTGGATGCCCTGCCGCTGCGCTGGCTGCAGGCCAACAACCTCGTGCCGATCAGCCGCACGGGCGACACCGTGCAGGTGGCCAGCAGCAACCCCTCCGCCGAGCTCTCCGAGCTGGAGCGGGCGCTGCCCGGCACGCGCATCGAGCTGTGCCTGGTGGCGCCCGAGACCATGCGCCGGCTGTGGGCGCAGCTCAAGATGCGCCGCGCGCTGGTGGGGCAGGGCCCCACGGTCGAGGACCTGCCGCGCGAGCGCGACATCGAGGCCGAGCTGGCCGACCTCAAGCCCGATGCGCGGCTCAACACGCTCTACGACACCATGCTGGCCGACGCCGTGGCGCAGCGCGCCAGCGACGTGCACCTCGAGCGCTACGAGAACCACGTGCGCGTGCGCTTCCGCATCGACGGCGACCTGCTCGACGTGCCGCGCTACGGGCTGGGCCCGCGCGACCTGCTGGGCCTCGTGAACGTGATCAAGGTGCGCGCCGACCTCGACATCGCCGAGCGGCGCCTGCCGCAGGGCGGCCGCTCGGGCGTGCGCATCGGCACCACGCGCTACGACCTGCGCGTGCAGACGCAGCCGGCGCTGCACGGCGAGCACGTGGTGATCCGCATCCTGCCGCAGGGCACCAAGCTGCTCACCATCGAGGACCTCGGCTTCCCCGAGGAGGTGGCCTCGCGCTACCGGCGCCTGCTGGACAACCCCAGCGGCCTGCTGCTGGTGGTGGGGCCCACGGGCTCGGGCAAGAGCACCACGCTCTACGCCGGCCTGCAGATCCTCTCGCGCGACCCCACGCGCAAGGTGATCACGGTGGAGGACCCGGTCGAGTACTCGATCGTGGGCATCCAGCAGGTGCAGGCGCGGCCCGAGATCGGCTTCGGCTTCCACAACGCCATGCGCGCCTTCGTGCGCGAGGACCCCGACGTGATCCTCGTGGGCGAGATCCGCGACGGCGAGACGGCGCTGGAGGCGCTGCGCGCCAGCCAGACGGGCCACCTCGTGCTCTCCACGCTGCACTGCAACGACGCCGTGGACGCCGTGCAGCGCCTCGTCGACCTGGGCCAGCACCCCAACTCCATCGCCAGCGAGCTGTCGGCCGTGCTGGCGCAGCGGCTGGTCAAGCGCAACTGCAAGGCGTGCCTGGCCGAGGACACGCCGCCGGCAGCGCTGGTGCGCGAGGTGTTCCCCAAGGGCCTGCCCAAGGGGCTGGTCTTCCGCCGCGGCAAGGGCTGCGAGGCCTGCGACGGGCGCGGCACGCGCGGGCGCATCGCCGCCGTCGAGTTCCTGCCCGCCGGGCCCGACCTGCGCGCGGCCATCGCCAAGCGCGTGACCGTGGACGCGCTGCGCGAGCTGGCCCTCGAGCACGGCCTGCTCACGCTGCGCCGCGACGCACTGCGGCTGGTGGCGCAGGGCACCATCGCCCTGGGCGAGCTGCCCCTGATCATGCCCGCCGAGCGCCTGGGCGAGGGCGCCTAGGCACGGCGGCGTGCGCCGGCGGGCCCCTCGGGGCACGCCCGCCACGCCGGGCAGGGCAGGGGCGGCGGGCCGGGCGAGCCGCCCCGGGTGTGCCGCGCTTGGGGGGCACTGCCCCGGCGCGCGGGCGCTGTCCCCCGCGGGCCGGGCGCCAACAGCGGGCGGCCCGGCTGCGTAGGAAGGGCAAGCGCGGCGGGTCGAGCCAACCTCCCTCCTGCCCAACCCTCCCTGCCGGCTCCCTGTCGCGCGGCGGACCCGGGCCGGGGCCCCCAAGGCCCCGGCCCGGGTCATCTCCTTGCCGCGATCCGCGCGGACGGCCTGCACATCCGGCCCAGGCGGTCGTCGGCCCCCCGGCCTAGCCTTCCCGCCCAGACCCGCCGGGAGCGCACCGTGATCGCCAGCGACAAGTGGATCCGCCGCATGGCCACCGAGCAGGGCATGATCACGCCCTTCGCCGAGCGGCTGGTGACGACGGGCAAGATCTCCTACGGCCTCTCGTCCTACGGCTACGACGTGCGCGTGGGGCGCAAGTTCAAGATCTTCCACAACCTCAACAGCACGCTCATCGACCCCAAGGCCTTCGACCCGCGCTCCTTCGTGGACCACGAGGGCGACTGCATCATCCCGCCCAACTCGTTCGTGCTGGCCGAGACGGTGGAACGCTTCCGCATCCCGCGCAACGTGCTGTGCGTGTGCCTGGGCAAGAGCACCTACGCCCGCTGCGGCATCATCGTCAACGTGACGCCGCTGGAGCCCGAGTGGGAGGGCGTGATCACCATCGAGATCAGCAACACCACGCCGCTGCCGGCCAAGATCTACGCCGAGGAAGGCATCGCCCAGATCCTCTTCTTCCTGGGCAACGAGGCCTGCGAGACCTCCTACGCCGACCGCAAGGGCAAGTACCAGAACCAGCCCGGCCTGACGCTGCCGCTCATCCTGCGCGAGCCGCGCTGAGCGGGAGGCTGGCGGCCGCGGCCGCCGCCGGCCCCGCGCGTGGGCCGGGCCCGGCCTGCCGGGGGCGTGCACGCCGGCCTGCCCGGACGGGGCGTGTGGCGCGGTGCGTGTGGCGTGGCGCGTGGCGCGTGTGGAGTGGGGTGTAGGGCTGGGCCTTGACGCGCGAGCCCGCCGCTCGCGGCCGGCCGCCCGCCCTTGCAGCGCGCCCCTGCAGCCCGTCCTCGTGGCCCGCTCGTGCAGGCCAGCCGTCCAGCCCGGCCCGAGGTCGCCGCCAGCTGCTCGGCGCCATCGGCCCCACCCGCCGGCTCGCCCAGGCCTGACCTGCTGGCGGGGCCTGCCGGCGGGG
>JBJTIJ010000306.1:0-1533 GCA_046094945.1 Planctomycetia bacterium
CGTCTAGGCGGTCGCAGGCCAGCAGCACGTCGCCGGCCAGCACGTGCCCGTCCACCTCGCGCGGCGCGGCGGCGATGCGCGCCTCGGCCACCTCCAGCGCGCCGTCGAGATCCTGCGCCTCCAGCAGGCTGGCCGCCAGCGCCTCGCCGGCCAGCCGATCGCCCTCGCGCTCGGCCAGCACGCCGCGCAGCGCGCGGCGGTAGGCGTCGGCGTCGTAGGAGTAGAGGCTCTTGAGGCCGCGCAGCGCGGCCGTGCTGCGGCCGTCGCCGGCGAGGTGGGCGGCCTCGTAGGCGGCCGCCGCGCCGGCGGTGTCGTCCAGCCGGTGCAGGGCGTAGGCGCGCGTGATGCGCGCAAAGGCCGCCTCGTCGCGCGCCAGCGCCGTGGGCTGCTGGGCCAGCGCCTCCAGCACGCCGGCCAGCAGGCTGGCCACGCGCTGCAGGCTGGCGCTGCCCTCGGCCGTGGGCCGGCCGTCGGGGGCCAGCTGCGAGGCCAGCGCCTGCTCGTAGCGCAGGCGCGCCTCCAGCACGGCCGGGGCGGGCGCGGCTGCCAGCGCCGCGTGCTCGGCCAGCGCCGCCAGCGCGCCGGCGCTGTCGCCCTTCACGTAGCGCGTGCGCGCCAGCAGCGCCAGCGCCTCGGCGCCCAGCGGGCCCGCGAGGCAGTCCGTGGCCTTGCTGGCGGCGTCGGCCAGCAGGAAGGCCGTGCCCGAGCCGGCCGTGCCGGCGGCCAGCTGCAGCTCGGCGCGCGCCAGCCACGTCGTGGCCAGCGCCAGCGCCACCGGGCCCGGCTCGCGCGCCTCGGGCCGGCCCTCGAGCCAGCCCTGCACGCGCTCGAGCAGGTCGCCGTCGCCGATGCGCGCCGCAGCGCGCGCCGCGGCCAGCGCCGCGGCCGCGGGGGCCGGCTGCGTGCGCAGCCAGGCCTCGAGCACGGCCGCCGCGGGCGCCACCTCGCCCGCCTCGGCGCGCGCGAGCGCCTCCTCGGGCGGGCCGGCCCAAGCGCGGCCCGTCATGCAGGCCAGCAGCGTAAGCAGCACGAGCACGGGCAGCAGCGCGGCGGGGCGGGCGGTGGGGCGCGGCATGGGGAGCCTCCGGGAGGGGCGGCACGCCACGCGCTGTGCCGTGCGCGCACGCCCCGCGCGCAGTGTCCCCAGACACGCGCGCGCCATCCAGCCCCGCCTCCCGTGCCCGGGCGTCCCCCGCCACGGCTACCTTGCGGGTGATGCGTCGTGCCAGTGCCCTGCTGCCGCCGCGCCGAGCGCCGGGCGCCCCGGCGGCCGCCAGTGCCGCCAGCACCGCGGGCGCCGCTGCCCCGGCCCAGGCCGCGCGGGCGGCCTCCGGCGCCGGCCTGAGCGAGGCCTTGCTCGCGGCCGTGCCCGACGGCGTGGCCGTGCTGGGGCGCGAGGGCAGCGTCGAGCGCTGGAGCGCGGCCGCCGAGCGCCTGACGGGCCGCCGCCTGGGCTGGCTGCGCACGCAGCCGGCCCCCGCGGCCTCGCCGCTGGCCGCGGCGCGCGCTGCGGCGCGCATCGGCGACGGCGAC
>JBJTIJ010000307.1:0-8847 GCA_046094945.1 Planctomycetia bacterium
CCCCACGCCCCGCGGCCGCTGGACGCAGCCGCGCGGGCAGGCAAGGAGATCCCATGAGCGCCAAGCAGATTGCCTACAACCAGGACGCCCGCGAGCGCATCCGCGCCGGCGTGCGCCAGCTGGCCCGTGCCGTGAAGGTCACGCTGGGGCCCCGCGGCCGCAACGTCGTGATCCAGAAGTCCTTCGGCAGCCCGACCGTGACCAAGGACGGCGTCACGGTGGCCAAGGAGGTCGAGCTCAAGGACCCCTACGAGAACATGGGCGCGCAGATGGTGCGCGAGGTGGCGGCCAAGACCTCGGACGTGGCCGGTGACGGCACCACGACCGCCACGGTGCTGGCCGAGGCCATCTTCGAGGAGGGCCTGAAGAACGTGGCCGCCGGCGCCAGCCCCATCGGCGTCAAGAACGGCATCGCCAAGGCCGTCGAGGCCTGCGTTGCGCGCCTCAAGTCGATGAAGGTGCCGGTCAAGGGCAGCAAGGAGATCGGCCAGATCGGCACGATCGCCGCCAACGGCGACACCGAGATCGGCACCCAGATCGCCCAGGCCATGGACCGCGTGGGCAAGGACGGCGTGATCACGGTGGAGGAGGGCAAGGCCCTCGAGACCACCGTGGAGTGGGTGGAGGGCATGCAGTTCGACAAGGGCTTCTGCTCGCCGCACTTCGTCACGAAGCCCGAGCACATGACCGCCGAGCTCGACAACCCCGCCATCCTCGTGATGGAGAAGAAGATCAGCAGCGTGAAGGACTTCCTGCCGCTGCTGGAGAAGGTGGCCAAGAGCGGCCGCGCGCTGCTCGTGATCGCCGAGGACGTCGAGGGCGAGGCGCTGGCCACGCTGGTGGTCAACCGCCTGCGCGGCGTCTTCCAGTGCTGCGCGGTCAAGGCGCCGGGCTTCGGCGACCGCCGCAAGGCCATGCTGCAGGACATCGCGGCCCTCACCGGCGCCACGCCCGTGATGGACGACCTGGGCATCGACGTCTCGACGCTCGACCTCAAGGACCTCGGCAGCGCCAAGCGCGTGGTGGTGGACAAGGACAACACCACCATCATCGAGGGCGGCGGCAAGCGCGACGCCATCCAGGCGCGCATCGCCCAGATCAAGAAGGAGCTGGAGACCACCACCTCCGACTACGACCGCGAGAAGCTGCAGGAGCGCCAGGCCAAGCTGGCCGGCGGCGTCGCGCAGATCAACGTGGGCGCGGCCACCGAGGCCGAGATGAAGGAGAAGAAGGCGCGCGTCGAGGACGCGCTGCACGCCACGCGCGCGGCCGTGGAGGAGGGCATCCTGCCCGGCGGCGGCGTGGCCCTGCTGCGCTGCATCCCGGTGCTGGAGGCGCTGGCCTGCACGGGCGACGAGAAGATCGGCGTGCAGATCGTGCGCCGCGCGCTCGAGGCCCCGCTGCGCCAGATCTCGGCCAACGCGGGCTTGGACGGCTCGATCGTGGTGCAGAAGGTGCGCGAGTCCAAGCAGGAGTCGTTCGGCTACAACGCCGCCACCGACACCTACGAGGACCTGGTCAAGGCCGGCGTGATCGACCCCACCAAGGTGGTGCGCACGGCCCTGCAGAACGCGCCCAGCATCTCGCCGCTGCTGCTCACCCCCGACGCCGTGATCTCGGCGATCCCCGAGGAGAAGCCCAAGGCGCCCGCCGGCGGCGGTGGCGGCGGCATGGGCGGGATGGGCGGCATGGGTGGCATGGGGGGCATGGGCGACTTCTAGCCCGCGGGCCGCGCGCCGCCGGCGCGCGGCCGTCCCCCGCCGGACAGCTTGCGAGGCCGGGCACCCACGCGGTGCCCGGCCTCGATCGTTGGGGGGCCGGGCGCAGGGCCTCGGCGGCTAGAGTCGGCACCCCATGCTGCCGGCCTTCCTGCGCACGCGACCCTGGCTCGGCGTGCTGCTCGTGGGGCTGCTGGCGCTGGCCGTGCGCCTGCCGGGGCTGGCGCGCCCGCTGTGGCTGGACGAGTGCTTCTCGCTGCGCATGGCGGCGCTGCCGCCGGCGGCCCTGGTGCACGAGGCGCGCACCGGTGACGCGCACCCGCCGGGCTACTACCTCGTGCTGCGCGCGTGGCTGCAGCAGGGGCCCGGCGCGCAGCCGGGCGAGCCGGGCAGCGTGGACCTGGCCGCGCGCAGCCTCTCGCTGCTGCTGGGCCTGCTGCACGTGGGCGTGCTGGCGCTGCTGGCGCGCAGCCTGCTGGGCCGCGAGGCCGGCTGGCTGGCGGGCTTGCTGGCGGCCACCAGCGGCGCCATGGCCTGGCCCGCGGTGGAGGTGCGCTCCTTCGCGCTGGCGGCCTTGCTGGCCAGCACGGCCTGGCTGCTGGCGTGGCGCCCGGTGCAGTCGGGCGGCTGGCTGCGGCCGGCGGGCGCGGCGCTGTGCCTGGCCGGTGCGCTGTGGTGCTTCTACCACGCGGCGCTCGCAGCCCTGGCGCTGCTGGGGTTCGTGCTGGCGCTGCGCCCGCCGCCGCGGCGCCTGGCGAGCCTGCTGCTGGCGGGCGTGGGCGCCGCCCTGCTCTTCGCGCCGTGGCTGCCCGCCTTGCTGGAGCAGCTGGCGTGGGTGCGCGGGCAGGCGCAGGCGGGCCACGCCGGCCTCGTGCTGGGCTGGCGCGGGCTGGCCGACCGCTGGCTCAACCAGCACCTGCTGGTGACGGCGCCCGCCTACGGGCTGGGCGGCCTGCTGGCGCTGCCGGTGCTGCTGCATGCCGGCGTGCGCGGCTGGCGCGGCGCACAGGGCGTGACGGGCTGGCCCGGCGTGCGCGCGGCGCTGCTGGGTCCGGCGCTGCCTGCACCGGCGTTGCCCAGGCAGGTGTTGCCCGGGCAGGTGTCGCCTGCGCAGGCGTTGCCCGCGGGCCACCCGCAGGCCCTGCGCGCGCTGCTGGTGCTGCTGGCCGTGGGCCTGCTGGGCGTGCTGGCTGCCGGGCTGGCGGGCACGTTCATCTCGCACCGCTACGCCACCTTCCTGGCCGGGGCGTGGTGCGTGCTGGGCGCCGCGTGGCTGGTGCGCGTGCCTGCGCCCACGCGCAGGTGGCTGGTGCTGGCGCTCGTGGCGGGCGGCGCCGTGGGCAGTGCCTGGTCGCTGGCCCAGCGCCGCCACCCCGACTGGCCGGGGGCCGTGGCCGCGCTGGGTGCGCGCGCGGAAGCCGGCACGCCGGTGCTGGTGGAGCCCGGCTTCCAGGTGCTGTGCTGGCGCCACTACGCCGGCGTGCCCGCGCGCGCGGTGCCCGGCGAGCTGGCGCTGGAGCCCGGCGCGCCGGGCGGGCTGGCGCGCGCGTGGCTCGAGCCGCGCGACGAGCCGGCCTTGCGCGCCGTGCTGGCCGGGCGCCCCGAGGCCTGGCTGGTGCGCGTGCGCAAGGGCCCGCGCCCGGAGGGCGAGGCGCTCGACCGCGCGCTGGCCGCGCTGGGCTACGCCCTGCGCGAGAGCCTGCCTGGGCGCGGCGTGCTGCTGGAGCGCTGGGCGCTCGAGCGGCCGGCTAGCGGCCCCGCGCCCAGCCGATGAGCACGTCGGCGGCGCGCGAGAGGGTGGGCGCGTTCGCATCGGCGTGCTGCCCGGCGCGGGCCACCTGCCGCGCGTGGGGGCCCTGCAGCAGGCGCACCGTGCGCAGGCCCAGCGCGTGCGCCGGCCCGATGTCGTGGTCGGGACGGTCGCCCACGTAGGCCACCTCGCCCGCCGGCATGCCCCAGGCGTGCAGGGCGCGCCGGAAGAAGGCGGGGTCGGGCTTGGAGAGGCCCACCTCGCCGCTGAGCCAGGTGTCGTCCACGCGCAGCGCCACGCCCAGCCGCTGCAGCTCGCGCCGTGCGCTGGCGGGCTGGTTGGCCAGCACGCCCACGCGCAGGCCTGCGGCGCCCAGCCGCTCCAGCGCCGCCAGCGTGTCGGGGTAGGGGGCCAGCGGCACGGCGTCCCAGGCGAGGCGCTCGCGCGCGGCGGCCGCCGCCTCGGGCGGCACGCCGGCCGCCTCCAGCGCCTGCACCAGCAGGCTGGAGTGCGCAGGCGCGAGGCAGGCCTGCGCGTAGCAGGCCTCAAGGCGCGCCAGCGCGGGCTCGAGCAGCACGGGCGCAAGGCTCGCGGGCGCGTCGGCCGCCCACGCGGGCTGCGGCGGCTGCGCCAGGGCCAGCAGCGGGTCGTCGGCCAGCGCCTGCAGTGCGTGGGCGAGGCGCGGGCCCTCGTCGAGCAGGCCGTAGCCGATGTCCAGCAGCACGCCGCGCAGGGGAGCCATGGAAGCCATGGCGGGCGAGTGTACGCGTGCTGCCGGCGCCGCGGCTGCCCGTGCCGTGTACAAGGGGCTGGCTCCCGTGCGGGAGCGCGGAGTGCACGTGAACGGCCCCCGGCCCCTGGTCTGGCTCAACGTCGTCGGCCTCACGCCGCGGCTGCTGGAGCACGCGCCCACGCTCAAGGCGCTGGCCGCGGCCGGGTGCATGCGCCCGCTGGCGGGCGTGACGCCGGCCGTGACGCTGAGCGCGCAGGCCAGCCTGCTCACGGGCGTGCTGCCCCAGCAGCATGGCGTGGTGGGCAACGGCTGGTGGCGGCCCGAGCTGGGCGAGGTGCGCTTCTGGGTGCAGGCCAACGCGCAGCTGCAGCGCGAGCCGGTCTACGCGCAGGCGCGCCGGCTGGCGCGCGAGCGCGGGCGGGCCCTGCGCGTGGCGCAGCTGTTCTGGTGGTTCAACCAGGGCGCGGCCGTCGACATCGCCGTCACGCCCAAGCCCTGGTACGGCAGCGACGGCAGCAAGGTGTTCGGCGTGCAGGGCCTGCCCGAGGGCTTCGCGGAGGGGCTCGAGCGCGAGCTGGGGCCCTTCCCCTTCGCCAGCTTCTGGGGCCCGCGCGCGGGCCTGCCAGCCAGCACGTGGATCGCGCAGGCCACCGCGCTCACGCTGCGCCGCGAGCGGCCCGACTTCACGCTGGCCTACCTGCCGCACCTGGACTACGACCTGCAGCGCCACGGCCCCCAGCACCCCGACGTGCCGCGCTGGGTGGCCGAGGCCGACCGCGCCGCCGCGCTCGTGGTGGCGGCGGCGCGCGAGGTGGGGGCCACCGTGGTGGTGCTCAGCGAGTACGGCATCCAGCCTGTCTCGCGCGCCGTGCTGCCCAACCGCGCGCTGCGCGAGGCCGGCCTGCTGGCCGTGCGCGACGGCCCCTTCGGCGAGGGCCTCGACCCGCTGGCCTCGCGTGCCTTCGCGGTGTGCGACCACCAGCTGGCGCACGTGCACGTGCGCGAGCGCGCCGACCTGGAGACGGTGCGCGGGCGCCTGGCCACGCTGCCCGGCGTGGGCGAGGTGCTGGCCGGCACGGCGCGCGCGCGCGTGGGGCTGGACCACCCGCGCAGCGGCGACCTCGTCGTGCTGGCGCAGCCCGACGCGTGGTTCGCCTACCCGTGGTGGCTCGACGAGGCGCGCGCGCCCGACTACGCGCGCACGGTGGACATCCACAGGAAGCCGGGCTACGACCCGCTGGAGCTGTTTGTCGACCCCGCCCTGCGCCTGCCGGCGCTGCGCGTGGCGCGCCGCCTGCTGGCCAAGAAGCTGGGCTTCCGCTACCGCATGGACGTGGTGCCGCTGGACCCCGCGCTGGTGCGTGGCAGCCACGGCGTGGCGCCTGCCGACCCGGCCGACGGGCCGCTGGCGCTGTGCGACGAGGCGGCGGTGCTGGAGGGCGTGGGGGCGCTCACCGACCTGGCCGCCACGGCGCTGCGCCAGCTGGGCCTGGCGGGCTAGGGCCGGCGCCTCGAGGCCGGCGCCTCAGGGCAGGCGCTCAAGGATCGTGCGCACGAGGATGCGGTCGGTGATGGCGGGCAGCCACTCGCCCAGCCAGGCCGCCGCCCGGCTGGAGAGGCCCGGCACGACCAGGGCGCGCCGGGCGCGCACGCCGGCCAGCAGCGCGGCGGCCACGCGCTGCGGCGGCATGCGCCGCGACTCGTCGCTGGCCGGCGGCGCATGGCGGCGGGCGTGGGCGGTGCGCGTGGGGCCGGGGCAGGCCACCAGCACGTGCAGGCCGCGACCGCGCACCGCCATGCGCACGCTGCGGGCGTAGGAGGCCAGCCCGTCCTTGCTGGCGGCATAGGCCGCGGCGCCGGGGTAGCCCACCTGGTGGCTCAGCGAGCTGACGAAGGCCAGCGTGCCGCCCGCGCGCACGCGGCCGGCGGCCAGCAGCACGGGGGTGAGCGCCAGCGGTGCGGCCAGGTTCACGGCCAGCACGCGCTGCCAGAGGGCCGGGTCCTGCGTGGCGAAGCGGCCCGTGGCCGAGATGCCGGCGTTGTGCACCACGAGGTCGAAGGGCGCCCCGGCGGCCAGCGTGGCGCCCAGCCGCTCGACCGCCCCGGCGTCGGCGAGGTCGCAGGCGTGCCAGTGCACGGCCGGCAGCGCGGCCATGCGCGCGCCGTCCACGTCCACGCCCTCCACCTGCCAGCCCTGCGCGAGCAGCTGCTGCGCCAGCGCGAGGCCGATGCCGTCGGCCGCGCCGGTGACCAGCGCGCGGCGTGGCGCGCCGGGGGCCGCCGCGGGCGCCGGCGGCGTGCAGGGCGGCTGCCACGGGCGTGCGCGGCCCAGCGCGCGGTCGGCCAGCCGCGGCAGGTGGCGGCCCAGCCAGGCGCCCAGCGCGTTGGTGCGGCCCAGCGTGCAGCGCCAGTGCCTGCCGTGCGCTGCGCGGTCCAGCGCGACGGCCACCTCGTCGGCGCTGGGCCAGCGGCGCGCCAGGCGCGCCACTTCCGCGGCCGGCGCGCCGCTCTTGACGTGGATGTCCGTGCGCGTGCCGCCCGGGGCCACGACGCGCACCTCGACGGCGCCGCGCTCCTCCAGCCGCAGCGCGCGCCCGAAGCCCTCCAGCGCACGCTTCATGGCGCTGTAGGCGGCGAAGTCGGGGCAGGCCAGCTGGGCCGCCACGCTGCTGACGAGCACCACGCGCCCGCGGGCTGCCCTCAGGCGCGGCAGCAGGGCCTGCGTGAGCAGCA
Source organism: Planctomycetia bacterium (assembly GCA_046094945.1). Taxonomy (GTDB): domain Bacteria; phylum Planctomycetota; class PLA2; order PLA2; family JAEUHO01; genus CAXQZU01. The sequence continues at coordinate 6,935 of JBJTIJ010000307.1, forward strand.
GCGGGGCCTCGAGGTCGACGGCCAGCTGCTCGAGCAGCCGCGCCGCCGGCTCGCGCTCCAGCGCCACGAAGGAGCCCACGGCCGCGTTGTGCACCAGCAGGTCGAGCCGCTCGATGCCCGCCGCCGCCAGCGCCTGCTCGACCGCCGCGCGGGCCGCGTGCGGCTGCGCGAGGTCGGCGACGACGGTCACGTGGCGCGCGGCCAGCGCGGCATCGACGGACGCCAGCGGGCGGCGGCCCAGCAGCACCAGCCGCAGGCCCTGCCGGTCCAGCCGGCGCGCGAGGGCCAGGCCGATGCCGTCGGTGGCCCCCGTGACGAGGGCGGTGCGCGGCGGGGAGGCGGGCGCGGCCTGCACGGCGCGGCGGGCCGGCGCTAGTCCTTGCGCAGCCAGCCAGCGCGCCACATGACGAAGGTCATGCCGCCAATCACGCCCAGGCACACCACGAGGAAGGTCCAGAAGCCCATGGGCTCGTGGGCCAGCGGCAGCGTGTCGAAGTTCATGCCCCACAGGCCGGTGAGGAAGGTGAGCGGCAGCATCAGCGCGCTGAACACCGTGAGCGTCTTCATCACGTGGTTGAGGCGGTTGGAGGCCACCCCGATGTAGGTGTCGCGCAGGCCCGCCAGCGTCTCGCGGTGGTCGTCGAGCACGCCGCTGTAGAGCTCGAGGTGCTGGGCCAGGTCGCGGAAGAGGTAGCAGGTCTCCTTGCGCAGCGGCTTGACGCTGCCGCTGGCCAGCCGCTGCACGCTCTCCTGCTGCGCGCGCAGCAGGCGTCCGATGCGGCGCAGCGTGCGGCGCAGGCGGAAGATGGGCCCGAGGCTGTCCACGCCGTCGTCGGGGTCGAGGACCTCCTTCTCCAGCCCCTCGATCTCTTCCTCCACGAAGTTGATCACCGGCTCGTAGGCCTTCACGGCGCGGTCGACCACCGTGTGGTAGATGTCCTGCGCGCCCTTGCCCAGCTCGCGCACCGGGTTGCGCTGCACGCGCTCCCAGAGCGCGTCGATCTCCGGCCAGGGCAGCTCGCGCACGGTCACCAGCGTGCCCTGCATGTAGTAGAGCGAGAGCTCGATGTGCTCGACGCGGTCTTCCGAGATGCTGGTGGGCACCATCACGATCTGGAACACGTAGTCGTCGTACTCGTCGAGCTTGGGCGCGGTGTGCGACTCGCGCACGTCCGTGATCGACAGCGGGTGGAAGCCGAAGCCCTCCTCGAGCAGGCGCAGGTCGTCGCTGTCGGGCCGCTCGATGTCGATCCACAGCACCTTCTCGGTGCTCTTCTTGGCCTCGATGATCTCGGCCTCGTCCTCCACGTGCATCATCTTCCCGCCGGGGAGCTTGCACAGGGCGCGGCGCATGGCGGGAGCCTACACCCGGGGCGGCCGCGTGCGCAGCCACGCCTCGAAGGTCCGGATCTCGTCGCGGTTGCCCGGCCAGGGCACCAGCGCGCAGGCCTCGTCGAAGCTGGCCAGCCGGGCCTCGAGGTGCTCGTCGGAGAGCTGCAGGCTGTGCGGGCCGGCATGGCCCGGCAGCAGCGCGCCCAGGCAGCGCTTGCGGAAGGCGCGTCCGGTGGTGGGGCCGCGGAAGTCCACCCAGCGGCCCATGTCGTGCACCTCGACGCCCGCGGCGTAGCCGGTCTCCTCGCGGATCTCGCGCAGCGCGGCGGCCTGCAGGCAGGCGTCGAAGGGCTCGATGCGGCCCGATACGCCCTGCCAGAAGCCACCCTGGTCGGGGCGGCGCTTGAGCAGCAGCAGGGCCCAGCCGGCTGCCTGCGGCACGGCCAGCAGGATGTCCACCACCAGGCGCGGCGACGCCGGCGTGCCGTCGCCGAGGTCGGCAGGCAGCGGGGCCCGCAGCTCTCCGACGAGCACCTCGAGGCCCGGCTGGCCAGCTTCGAGGAGGCCTGCGCGCTGGTGCC
>JBJTIJ010000308.1:0-1055 GCA_046094945.1 Planctomycetia bacterium
GGACGCCTCCGGCCGGCGCGCCCGCGTGGCGCTGGTGCTGCTGCCCTAGGCCGGCCCCAGCTCGAGCCGCGCGCCCAGCTCGTGGGCCAGGCGCTGCCAGAAGGCCTCGTGGCGCTCGTGCTGCCAGGCGTAGGCGAAGCACTCGACCAGGCCTCCCACCGGGGTGCCGCCGTTGGCGCGCGCGTGGTGGCCGGCGAGATCGAAGGGGTAGACGATCAGCGAGCCTTCCTCGGGCGGGGCCGGCGTGGGCCCGGGCGTGGGCTCGGGCGCGAGGCGGTACTGGCACTCGAGCCGGTAGGTGAAGACCTGCTCGCTGACGAAGGCGGGCGGCGGCGGCAGGTCGCGGCTCTTGCGCTTGAGGCCGAAGATGGCGGCGAAGGTGGCCAGCGTGCCGGCCCGCAGGAAGTGCTGGCGCACGGGCTCCTCGGCCTCGCGCCAGGCGCGCTCGGCCAGTGCCTGCAGTGCGGCCGGCGTGCAGGCCCCGGCGCAGGCGCGCAGCACCTCGGGCAGCGTCTCGCGCGTGAGTGCCGCCACGCCGGGCAGCAGTGCGGGCAGGTCTACTTGCGCGGCGTCGAGGAACCACAGCGGCGGCAGCGCATGCACGCGCACCTCGGCGTGGCCCAGCGCACGCGCGAGGGCCGCGCCCACGGCGCTGCCCACGTCGGCGCCCGGCTCGCGGCTGGGCGGCAGCAGCAGCCAGGCGGGGCGCTCGTGGGGCAGGGGACCGGCCATGGCCGCAACCTACCCGGCCGGCGCGTCGCCAGCGTGCGCATCGCCCGCAGCAGGCGCGCTGGCGGGTGCCGCCCCGGCACGTGCGTAGCGCCACAGCGTGACGCGCGCCTCGCGGTCGGCGCACAGCAGGGGCTGGGTGGCGCGCAGCACGAGGCCGGCGCGGGCGGCCACGGCCGGGAAGTCGCGCGCGTGCAGCCGGCCGGGGTCGGCCAGCCAGGCCTCGCCGCCCGCAGCGAGGTGCGCCGCCAGGAAGGCCGCCACCGGCTCGGCGTTGCGCGCCTCGTAGAGCACGTCAGCGCCCAGCACCACGTCGAAGGTGCCCA
>JBJTIJ010000309.1:0-1638 GCA_046094945.1 Planctomycetia bacterium
GGCTGGGGTAGGCTGCCCCCATGACGCGCTGGCTCCCCGTGCCCCGCCACCTGGCCCCCGTGAGAGCCCTGCGAGCCCTGCGACGCCTGCGGCCCGCTCGCCCGGCGGGCGTGGCCCTGCTGGTGCTGGCGCTGGCCGGGCCGTGGTGGGCCGGCCGCCCGCTGGCCGCCGACGGGCCCGCCGCGCCGGCCCCGGCGGTGGCGCCCGCCGCGGGCCCCACGCCGCCGGCCGTCGATGCGCAGGCCGTCGACCTGGCGCTCGCGCGCGGGGTGGAGCAGAACCTCGTGGACGCGCTGGCGCAGGTGCGCCGCTACTCGGTGAGCGTGCTCAACAAGCGCAAGGACAAGCAGGGCAACCTGCAGCTGGTGGGCGTGGGCTCGGGCGTGATCGTCAGCCGCGCCAGCAAGCTGTGGGTGATCACCAACGTGCACGTCACGGCCGGGGCCGACGGCCTCGAGGTGGTGTGCTACGACGGCGAGGGCCGCGTGGTGACCATCGCCGAGCAGATCGAGAAGTACGACTTCGCGGTGCTGCGCTTCGACAAGCCGCCCAAGGGCCTCAAGGGCGTCGAGCTCAGGCCCGAGGCCAGCCAGGGCCTGGCCGAGGGCGCGTGGGTGCTGGCCACGGGCAACCCCTTCTTCCTGGCGCTGGACGGGCAGCCGGTGTGCACGCTGGGCTGCATCTCGGGCACCGACCGCATCCTGGGCGGCGAGTACTTCTACGGCAACGCCATCCAGCACGACGCCGAGGTCAACCCGGGCAACTCGGGCGGGCCGCTGTGGAACGCCAAGGGCCAGCTGATCGGCATCAACGGCAAGATCGCCACGCGCCCGGGCCCGCCCGGCGCCGGGCCCAGCAACACGGGCGCCTCCTTCTCGATCCCCATCCACCAGGTGGCGGCCTTCCTCGACAAGATGCTCAAGCCCGAGGGCGCCGACCCGGGCTTCCTGGGCATCGACGCGGCCACGCAGACCAACGAGGCCGGCAACCCGGTGGGCGCGCGCGTGACCGCCTTCCAGGCCAAGAGCCCGGCCTCCACGGGCGAGAAGCCCATGGTGGTGGGCGACGTGATCGAGTCGATCACGATGGGCGGCAAGCCGGCCGTGAAGATCATGACCGCCAACGACCTGACCAACGCCGTGGTGCTGCACACCGCCGGCGCCAAGGTGAGCATCCGCTACAAGCGCGACGGCAAGGTCCTGACGTGGGCCGGCGTGCTGGGCAACGGCAAGTGAGCGCGCGCGCCGGGCGGGGGCTGCGGTCCGTGCTGCTGCTGGCCTGCCTGGGGCTGGCCGGGCTGGCCGCGCCGCCGCTGCACGCCGCCGACGAGAAGGGCTCGCTGCCGGGCATCGAGGCCGAGTTCAAGGCGGCCATCAAGAAGGTGACGCCCTCCACCGTGCTGTGCACGGGCAAGCCCAAGGCCGGAACCGACCGCAGCCTGGGCGGCTCGTCGGGCGTGCTGGTGTCGCGCAAGGGGCTGGTGCTCTCGGATGCCGACTGCACGGCGCTGGTGCGCGTGACGGGCCAGGGCCCGCAGCAGAAGGCCGAGCGCATCGATGCCGAGGAGGTCGAGGTGCGCGTGCCCGACCTCAAGTCGGGCACCTTCAAGGCCTACACCGCGCGCGTGGTGCGCAAGGT
>JBJTIJ010000310.1:0-1500 GCA_046094945.1 Planctomycetia bacterium
GTGCCTGGGCAAGCCCAAGGACGCCTCGGAGCGGCGCATGGGCGGGTCCTCGGGCGTGCTGGTGTCGCGCAAGGGGCTGGTGCTGTCCGATGCCGACTGCACGGCGCTGGTCAAGGTCACCGGCGAGGGCCGCCAGCAGAAGGCCGAGCGCATGGATGCGCAGGAGGTCGAGGTGCGCGTGCCCGACCTCAAGTCCGGCACCTTCAAGGCCTACACCGCGCGCGTGGTGCGCAAGGTGCCGGCCGCCGACACGTGCCTGCTGCGCATCGTGGACCCGCCGGCCGCGGGCTTCGCCGCCTGGCTGGTGGCGGGCTCCAGCGACGACCTCTCGGTGGGCGACTTCGCCTTCGCGATGGGCAACTCCTTCGGGCTGTCCACCGAGGGCCTGCCCAGCCTCACCGCGGGCGTGGTGGCGGCCTTCCAGTCCTTCCCCGCCGGCCACAAGGAGGGGCGCTTCGAGTTCCTCTACACCACCGCGGCCATCAACCCGGGCGTGAACGGCGGCCCGCTGGTGGATGTCGAGGGCCGGCTGGTGGGCACGGTCTCCACGTGGATGATGCCGGAGCCGGCCAACCCCTACCAGTTCCTCGGCAAGATCGTGCCCGTGCAGCGCCTGCGCGCGCTCTACGGCGACCTGCCCGACGCCGCCGAGATGTTCGCCGAGGGCAAGCCCGCGCAGGAGCGCTCGGCGCAGGCGGCGGCGCTGGAGGCCACCTTCGCGCACGCCGCCACGCTGGCCGCGCCGGCCGTGGCCTCGCTGCGCATCGAGCGCACCTCGTCGCTGGTGGTGAAGGTGCCCACGCAGCAGGGCCTGCAGCCCATGGCGCGCTACGAGGGCCCGGTGAGCGCCACGGTGGTGAGCGCCGACGGCGAGCTGGTCACCAGCCTCTACACCCTGGCCAACACCTTCGAGCTGGTCAACCCGCCCGGCGTGGGCGAGGAGCTGCCTGAGGACCTGCGCATGGCGCAGGGCCTGGCCAGCATCACGGGCATCGTGGCCTTCTTCGCCGACGGGCGCAACCTGCCGGCGCGGCTGGTGGGCGTGGACCCGCGGCTGGGCATCGCGCTGCTGTCGGTGGAGGGCTACCGCGCGCCGGGCTATGCGCCCACGCTGCTGCAGCCGGTGCCGGCCGACCGCTTCCAGGAGGGGCGCTTCGTCGTGGCGCTGGGCAATCCCTACGGGCCCACGCGCGCCGGCTCGCCGCTGCTGGCCGTGGGCGTGCTCAGCAAGCTGCACGCGCCCAGCCAGCCGGCGGCCTGGCGCGGCGACTGGCAGACCGACGCAGGCGTCACCGACGCCAACGCCGGCGGCGCGGCCGTCGACCTCGAGGGCCGCGTCTACGGCATGCTGCGCACCTGGGCGCCGCTGCAGCACGGGCGCAGCAGCGGCATCGGCTTCGTGCTGCCGTGGGCCCGCATCCAGGAGGCGCTGCCCTCGCTGCGGCAGGGCCGCGCGTGGAAGCGCGGCTACATGGGCATCACGTGGAAGCAGGGCGAGGC
>JBJTIJ010000311.1:0-1693 GCA_046094945.1 Planctomycetia bacterium
GCTGTGGGATGCGGTGCCGCCACGCCGGCTGGAGCCCGTGCGCCAGCTGGGCCCGGGCCGGCTCGCCGGCCACTTCTCCGGCATGCAGCCCGTGACGGCGCGCGCGATGGTCTCCTTCACCCTGATGCGCGCCGTCACGGGCTGCATGCCGTAGAAGTGGCCGGCGAGCCGGCCCGGGCCCAGCTGGCGCACGGGCTCCAGCCGGCGTGGCGGCACCGCATCCCACAGCTCGCTGAAGATCTTGCCGAGGATGCCGGCCACCGAGAGCCCGATGGCCAGCGTGCCCGTCAGCCGCCCGGTGCCCAGCGCGGGCAGCAGCACCACGGCCCACACGAAGTCCGGCACGCCGCGCAGCACGTCCAGCAGCAGCCGGCAGGCCTCGACCGCCACGCGCCGGCTCGCCCGGCCGAGGCGTGCGGCCAGGCCGCGGCGCGCGGGCGCGCCGTCCAGCACGAAGGAGCGCGACGCGCCCAGCGCCACCACCCAGCCCAGCAGCAGCCCCACCAGCGTGCCGGCCAGAGCCGTCGTGACGGTCTCGTGCGTCCAGGCCAGGCACAGGCGCAGGTAGGCCGGGTCGAGGTCCGGGTGCGCCAGCGCGCGCGTGAAGTCGCTCAGGCGCGTCCACGCCGCGGCGCGCGCCTGCGGCGAGGCCAGCGTGGAGAAGTCCCAGTCCAGCCACGTGGCGGCCAGCACCACCACCAGCAGCGTGCCCGCCAGCCAGGCCAGGTTGCGCAGCGGGCGCCGCGGAGGCCCCGCCGGCGCCGGCACGGACGGCACGGTCGGCACGGCGGGCCCGCTCCCGCTCACGCGCCGCCCGTGCCGACCGCCACGTCGGCCAGCCTGAGCGACTCGTACTCGGCCCCGTAGACGCGCCGCAGCACCTGCTGCGAGATGGCCGCCGGCGGGCCCTGCCAGGCCAGCGTGCCGCCGCTGAGGGCGATCACGCGGTCGAACTGGCCGCCGAGCAGGTCCAGCGCGTGCAGGCTCACGAGCAGCGTGCGCCCCTGCTCGCGCGCGATGCCGCACAGCAGCTGGATGATCTCGCGCCCCAGCCGCACGTCCAGCGAGGCCACCGGCTCGTCGGCCAGCATCAGGCGCGGCGATTGCACCAGCAGGCGCGCCACCGCCACGCGTTGCTGCTCGCCGCCCGAGAGCTCGCCGGGCAGCGACCACAGGCGGTGCGCCAGCTCGACGCGCGCCAGCGCGCTGCGCGCCAGGCCCAGCTGCTGCGGCACCAGCAGCGACAGCAGGGCACGTGCGGCGCCCCAGTGCCCCAGCCGCCCCATCAGGACGTTGTGCACCACGCGCAGCGAGGGCACCAGGTTGTCGAGCTGGTAGAGCAGTCCCACGTCGCGGCGCAGCTGCTTGAGCGCCGCGCCGTGCAGGTGCGCAGTGTCCTGGCCCAGCACGGTGACGCCGCCCGCGTCGGGGGCCAGCACGCCGGCCGCCAGGCGCAGCAGCGTGGTCTTGCCGGCACCCGAGGGACCGATGAGCGCCACGCGCTCGCCCACGCGCACGGACAGGTCCAGCCCCTGCAGCACCGGGCGGCCGCCCAGCGCCGCCCCTGCTCTATGTCACGCCGGACTACGTGGACTACTGCTGGGTGGCCAACCGGTCGCTGGGTGCCGACAAGATCGCCCGCATCCGCAAGGCGTTCACCGTGCTGGACCGGGCCAACCCCGAGCAGGCCGCG
>JBJTIJ010000312.1:0-4686 GCA_046094945.1 Planctomycetia bacterium
GCGGGGGAGGCGCCACGACGGGCCGTGGCGGATCCGCGCGCAGCAAGGACGACTGGAAGCCGCACGTGCTGCGCGCGCTGCGCGCGCTCACGGGCGAGACCTTCATGAGCAACCGCGAGATCCGGCAGTGGCTGGCCGCCCACGCTGGCCACGTGGAACAGGCCAAGGCAGGCGCGGCGGCCCTCGAGGCGCAGCAGCGCGAGGCGCTCCGGCGCTAGGCGCCACCCCCGCGCCACCGTGGCCGGCGCGGCAGCCTGCCGCCCGCTGGGTAGGCTGGGCCTGCCGGGCACGCTGCGCCCGGCCGGAGGCCTACGCATGCACCTGCTGCCCTTGCCGCGCGCGACCGCCCTGCTGCTGCTGGCGGCCAGCCTGTGCCTGCTGCCGATGGCGGCCGAGGCCGGCCCCCAGGACGCCAAGGTGGGCGAGACGCGCATCCTGTACGCCAAGACCGGCACGCCCGTGCGTGCCGAGCCGCAGGCCACGGCCGCGCAGGTGCTCATGGCGCCCGGCGGCACGCCGGTGCAGGTGCTGGAGGTGGCGCTGCCGTGGCTGCGCGTGCGGGCCACGCCCGCCGGGCAGGCCCCCGTGGAGGGCTGGGTGCGTGCCTACCAGGCCGCCGAGCCCGACAACCTCGTGGCCACGCCCGGCCCGGCCCACGTGGACGACAGCAAGGCCGCGCAGGTGACGCAGCAACAGGCCTCGATGGCCGGGCGCCAGTTCACCGACGAGGTCGAGCAGGGCTACCGGCGCGCCCACCCCGACCTCGCGGCGGCCTACGCGCAGGTGGACGCCCTCGAGCGCCTGACGGCCGCGCAGGACCCGGCCGAGAGCCTCGAGTTCCTCATGGAAGGGTCCATCGGCCGCCGCGGGCGCGACTACCGCCTGCCGGGCCGCCTGCCGGCGGTGCCGCCGGAGGCCTCGCGCCGCAAGCAGGGCGGCGGCAACGTGCTGCGCGGCCCGCTGGGCGGCTTCCTCAAGGACGGCCTCAAGAAGGTGGGCGTGGACGACCGCATCGCCGACCTGGGCGTGGAGATCGCCGACGCCGTGGTGGAGGCGCAGGTGGCGCAGCTGCGCACGCGCTTCAACCACGACCAGGAGTACTACCTGGGCCGCGCCGTGGCCGCGCAGGCCATTGCCAAGCACGGCGTGGCGCGCGACGAGGGGCTGCGCCGCTACGTGCGGCGCGTGGGCGACGCCATGGTGCGCGTGAGCGACATGGTGCCGGCCAACTTCGGCGGCTACCACTTCGAGGTGCTCGACAGCGACACCGTCAACGGCGTGGCCGGGCCGGGCGGCTTCGTGCTGGTGACGCGCGGCGCGGTGCTGGCCTGCCGCACCGAGGACGAGCTGGCCGGCATCCTGGCCCACGAGCTGGCCCACATCACGCGCCGGCACGCCGAGCAGGTGCTGCGCCAGGGCGCGCGCTGGAAGAGCAGCTTCGGCAGCTTTGCACGCATCGCGGCCTCGGCCACGGGCCTGGGCGATGCGCCCTACGTGGGCGGGCTGGTCAACCTGTTCAGCGAGGCAGTGGGCGAGATGGCGCGCGTCTCCTCCGAGCACGCCTACGGCCCGGCGCTGGAGATGGACTCCGACCTCGAGGGCACCAAGATCCTCTTCGACGTGTTCTATGACTGGGCTGCCCTGCGCAACCTCCTGCTGGTGCTGGGCCACGAGGGCGCGGCGCGTGGCGGGGACATGCACGCCGAGCCCGAGCAGCGTGCACGTGCCCTCGAGCGCCAGCTGGCGGCCTGGCCGCCCTACCCCAGCCAGCCGGGCACGGCCTACGAGCGGCTGGCGCGCTTCAGCCTGGTGGTGGGCCGGCCGCCGCCGTCGCCGCCGCAGGCCGCGCCGGCCGTGCCGGTGCCGGCGCGCTAGCGCGCGCCCGCCATGCCCGCCGCCCAGCCCCCGCGCGCCGCGCCGCTGCCCGGCCGCCGGCGCCTGGCGCTGGGCGTGGTGCTGGGCCTCGTGCTGGGCGCGGCCGCCTGCCTGCTGGGCCGCACGGCCACGGGCGCGCGCCTGGAGCTGGCGTTGCTCGACCTGCGCACGCAGGCCTTCGCGGGGCGCACGCCGCCGGCGCCCGACCTGCTGCTGATGCAGGTGGAGGACGCCGACATCGAGGCCGTGCAGCGCGACCTGGGCCACCGCTGGCCCTGGCCGCTGGAGGTGAATGCCGCGCTCGTGCGCACGCTGGCCGAGGCCGGTGCGCGCGGCCTCATGGTGGACGTCTACCACCTCGACCGCGGCGCGGGCCCCGACGACCTCGCCGGGCCGGCCGCCACCACGCGCGAGGCGCTGGCCGAGCTGGAGGAGCAGGCCGCCATGGCCGAGGACTACGGCGCCGCGCTCCAGCAGCTGGGTGCCGTGGCGCTGGCCTTCGAGCTGGCCGAGGTGGGCTCCTATGGCGTGCCCGCGCGCGTGCAGGCTGCGCGCGAGCGGCTGGCCGTCCCCGGCCTGGTGGCCCCGCCGGGGGCGCCGCGCCTGCCCGAGGCCAACTTCCCGGTGCGGCGCGTCACGCAGGGCGCGCGCGCTGGGCTTCGCCAACGCCTTCCCCGATGCCGACGGCGTCGTGCGCCGGGCCACCCCGCTGGCGCGGCTGGGCGATGCCACCGTGCTGTCGCTGCCGCTGGCCATGGCCTTCGCGCTGGGCGAGGGCAGCGTGCGCGACGGCCAGCCGGTGGTGCGCGGCCGCACGCTGGCCACGGACGCCGACGGGGCGTTGCTGCTCGACTTCCGGGCCGCACCCGACCGCGCCTACGCGAGCCTGGCCCCCGCCACCGTGCTGCGCTGGAGCACCCAGCGCGACGCCGCCGGCCGCCTGCCGCCCGAGGCGGCGGCCACGGTCAGGGGCAAGGTGGTGGCCTACGGCGTCAACGCCGCCGGGCTCTCGGATGCCGTGGCCACGCCGCTGGCGCGCGTGCACGACGGCCCCGAGGTGCAGGCCACGATCCTGGACAACCTGCTGCGGGGCGGCAGCCGCGTGGCCGCGCCCGGGGCCGTGCAGGTGGGCTTCACGCTGCTGGTGGCGCTGCTGGTGGGGCTGGGCGCCATGGGCCCGCGCGGCCGCCTGCTGCCGCCGCTGCTGGCGCTGGGCACGCTGGCGCTGTCGTGCGCCGCCGCCGTGACGGCGTTCGCGGCCGGCCTCGCGCTCGACCTCTTCGCCCCGCTGGCGGCCGGCACGGGCACGTGGCTGGCGGCCACGGGCGTGCGGCTGCTCACGGAGGGCCGCTACAACCGCTGGCTGGAGGGGGCCTTCAGCCGCTACCTCGCGCCCAGCGTCATCGAGGCGCTCAAGCAAGACCCTGGCCTGCTCGAGCTGGGCGGCCGCACGCGCGAGGTGAGCGTGCTGTTCAGCGACGTGGCCGGCTTCACCAGCCACAGCGAGCACCTCACGCCCGCCCAGCTCAGCCGCCTGCTCAACGAGTACCTGACCGCGCACTGCGCGGCCGTCTTCCACGAGGAAGGCGTGGTGGACAAGTTCATCGGCGACGCCGTGATGGCCTTCTGGGGCGATCCCGTGGACCAGCCCGACCACGCGCTGCGCGCCTGCCGCACCGCGCTGGCCGTGCAGGCGGCGCTCCCGGCGCTGGAGCCCACCTGGCGGGCGCTGGGCCTGCCGGGCTTCGTGGTGCGCATCGGCATCAACAGCGGCCCGGCCACGCTGGGCAACATGGGCAGCCGCCAGCGCTTCGACTACACGGCGCTGGGCGACACCGTCAACCTCGCCAGCCGGCTGGAGGGCGCCAACAAGGCCTTCGGCACCCTCATCCTGCTGGGCGATGCCGCGCGCCAGCGCGCCGGTGCCGCCATCCTCGCCAAGCCGCTGGCGCGCCTCGCCGTGGTGGGCAAGCACGAGGCCGTGCCCGTGCACGAGCTGCTGGCGCTGGCGGCCACGGCCACGGAGGCACAGCGCGCGCACGTGGCGGCCTTCACGCGCGCCGGCGACGCGCTGCGGGCCGACGACCTCCCCGCTGCCCGCGCCGCGCTCGAGGAGGCCCTGCGGCACGCCCCGGGCGACGCCGCCTGTGCCTGGCTGGGCGGCGTGCTCGCCGCCCTCGAGCAGGGCCGGCTGGCCCGCCCGTGGGACGGCAGCGTCACGCTCGGCAGCAAGTGAGGGCCGGCGCCCAGCCGCCAGCGCACGCTGCAGTGCCCCGGGGGAGTCGTCGAGGGGATCCAGCCCGTGGACCCGGCGGGCACGGGGCGAGGCAGCTCCCCGTGCCTCCGCAGCCGGGCGCCATCCGTGCTCCGGCATCCCCCGCGCAGCGCCACGCCCGTGGTACGTTCCGCAGGCAAGCCAACGCGCGGCCCCAGGCGTGCCTAGGTGAGGTGACATGAGCTGGTTCCCCGAACGGATGGCGACGGCCGGCCCGACCGAGGTGGGCGAAGGCGTGGTCCTGGAGCGCCGCAGCCTGCTCAAGGTCTCGGTGGGCGCACTGGCCCTGCTCTCGCTGAGCTGGCCGCAGCAAGCGCTCGGGCACGAGCCGGGCCTGGACGACGACGCCGACCTCTCCTGGGACGCGCTGGCCAAGGCGGCCCTGCCGCTGGCCGAGAAGCTGGTCAAGGCCCGGAAGCCGAAGGAGGAGGTCTACCTCGCGCGACTGTCCGCGTTGGTCCACCGACTGAAGATCCCGGCGGACGACGCCTCCCTCCAGCTCAAGCGCCCCCTCGTGGTCGCCCAGTTCAAGATCG